>WQXW01000401.1 GCA_009781575.1 Solirubrobacterales bacterium | reverse complement strand
TGAATCCCCCAACGGCTCCTCGGACAGGCGTGTTCGAGGCCGAGAGTCAGATCCCCCAAATGCGCAGTGTGCACAGCCCGACGTCGGGCCCCCTTTTCAGGCGGCTTGGTCGTGCGCGGGCGGGGGTGCGGGCAGGGCGTCGATCACCCGCTCAACCGCAGCGGCAGATCCACGACCTGCGCCATCGCGGGCGCCACGTGCCCGCGCGGGTCTCCGCCCCTGGCAACGCAGCGACCAGGCTTTGATATCAGCTGATATCATCGGCCCATGGAAGATGAGCGCGTGCCGCTCTTCGTGCGGCTCCCCCGCGAGCAGGCCGCCGCGCTGGACCAGCTCGCCGATTCGACGGGGCGGCGCAAGCAGCACCTCGTGAGCGAGCTGCTTGGCGACGGGCTCTCGGTGGGGCACGTGGAGCTGCGCGAGAGCCCGTCGGACCTCGACGATGTGCTGACATTGGAGGAGGCGGCGGCGGTGCTGCGACTGCCGCCGCAGGCGGTGCTGGCCCGAGCCCGCGCCGGCGAGCTGCCGGGCCGGCGGTTCGGAGCGGAATGGCGCTTCGCGCGGGAGGCGCTCCTGCGCTGGCTCGCCGCAGGCGAGGCCGCCCCTGGGGAGGGCGGGGACGACGGAGACGACGGAGACGATGGCGACGATGAGCACTGACGGCCGGGGACGGCGCCCGATCGTGCTGGTGCCGGGCGCGTGTCTCGGCGGCTGGGCGTGGCGCGAGGTGGCCGCGGCGCTGCGCGAGGCCGGGCACGAGGTGCACCCGCTCACGCTGACCGGGCTGGGCGAGCGCGTGCACCTCGCGCGGCCGGAGGTCGATCTGGATACGCACATCGAGGATGTGGTGAACGTGCTGGACTTCAACGCGCTCGAGGACGCGGTGCTCGTGGGCCACAGCTACGCCGGCGTCGTGGTCGCGGGCGCGGCCGACCGCAGAGCGCAACGGCTGCACACCGTGGTCTACCTCGACACGGCGCCGCTGCCGGACGGCACCGCGATCGCCGACGTCCAGTCGCCGGAGCAGCGCGAAGCGGGAGAGCGCGCCGTGCGCGAGCGCGGCGATGGCTGGAGGTGGCCGGTGCCCGACCGCGACACCCTGCAGGCGGGCGCCTTCGGAAGCGCGAGCGACCTGAACGAGGAGCACCTGCAGCTGATCGAGGAGCTGGCGACCCCGCAGCCGTACGCCACCATGACCGCGCCGGTTCGCCTGGCCCATCCCCGGCCGCCGGGCGTACGGCGTGCGGCGATCCTCTGCGCGGCCGGCGGCATGGGCGTGGCGCAGCTGCGCACGCTGGTGGCCGAACGGGACCCGCGCGCGGCGCCGTTCGCCGACGCCGACGCCGGCTGGGAGCTGCACGAGCTGCCCACCGGCCACTGGCCGATGCTCTCCGCGCCCGGGGCGCTCGCGGAGCTGCTGCACCGCATCGCGCTCGGTTGAGCCGAGGCGCCGGCCGAGCAGCGTCCGTTCCGTTTTTTGTTTTGAGGATTGGTTCCGCGCGGAACGAATCCTCAAAACAAATCCCCCAACGGCGCCTCAGACAGGTGTGTTCGAGCTCGAGCTGCTGGCGCGTCGGGAGGGGCGTGTTCAGGCGACCGCGCAGCCCTGCCGCGCGGCGACGGCGCGGCGGGCCTGCGCGAAGGTGACCAGGCGCCCGCTGTCCTCGTCCCACAGCTTGAGCCCCACCGCGCGGATGCCGTCCCACAGGGTGAGAGTGGGCACATCGTGGAAGACCGCGTTCTGCTCGTGGGCGCGGCGCAGGTTGTAGTTGGGAATCCCCGCGTTGAGGTGGTGCACGTGGTGGTAGCCGATGTTGCCGGTGAAGAAGCGCAGCACCGGCGGGAGGTCGAGGAAGGAGCTGCCGCGCAGCGCGGCGTCGACGAAGCTCCAGCGCTCGCCGCTCTCCCAGTAGACGTCCTCGAACTGGTGCTGGACGTAGAAGAGCCAGATGCCGGCCGAGCCGGCCAGCAGCGCCGACGGTCCCATGACGAGCAGGTAGTCGCGCCAGCCCATCAGCCAGCAGAGGCCGCCGACCAGCAGGACCAGCGCAACATCCGTGGCGAGCACGTTGCGGCGCATGCGCGGGCGCGCATCTTTGGCCACGATACGTGGGCCGATGACCATCGCGATCAGCGGGCCCAGTCCGAACATCAGGATCGGATTGCGGGTCAGCCTGTAGGCGAGCCGGCCGCGGAAGGACAGCTCGTGGTACTGGGCCACGGTCAGCGTGTGGATGTCGCCCACGCCCCTGCGGTCGAGGTCGCCGGCGGTGGCGTGGTGCACGGCGTGATCGTGGCGCCAGCGCAGGAATGGCGCGTACAGGAGCAGGCCCAGCGCGGTGCCGAGCCACCGGTTGGCGCGCCGCGAGGCGACGAACGAGCCGTGCGAGCAGTCGTGGAAGACGATGAAGGTGCGCACCAGCAGCCCCGCGGCGGGCACCGCGAGCGCCAGCGCCAGCAGCACAGAGACCGACAGCGCGAAATAGATGCCGACCGACAGGAGC
>WQXW01000400.1 GCA_009781575.1 Solirubrobacterales bacterium | reverse complement strand
GTCCCCGCGGAGGGCACGCTGACGACGAGCGTGGCGCGCTTGCCCTTGACGTGATGGCGCAGCACGCGGAGCTCCGGTCGGCACCCCTGCACCGAGATCGGGACCTTCTCCTCGAGCGCCGCTCCGTTCTGGGCGTTGAACGTGGTGGGCATGGCGAGCTTCTCGGTGCAGAGGTCGCCGTTGGCCGCCAGCGCCGAGTGGGGTCCCGTGGGCAGCCGCAGTTCGAAGGAGCCGACCGGCAGGTCGGGCACGGTATTGAACGATGAGGAGGTGATGCCGGCTTTGCTGATGAACGTTTCGCCGTGGAGCTGGATCGTCGTGCCGTAGCCCTGCAGCACGATGATCAGTTCGGGGAACTTCGCCCCGCCGTGGGAGACGAAGTAGGCGGGGCCCGAGAGCGGCACCGGCAGGATCGGCGTCGTCGCCGTGGCGGAGCCGATCCTCGAGGCGACCGGGCAGTTCGCCGGATTGGCGTTGAATACCGCATCGGTGCACGCCTTCTGCAGGGTCGTGAGCCTCGAGGGCAGCTGCCTGGGCAGTTCGACGTGAACGCTCTTCGTATTGGCCTGCGAGCCGAACGGGGCCTTGGGGTATGAGAGCTTGACGTCGAGACTCGCCCCGTCTGTGCGCGAGGTATGCGATGAGGTGCCCACCGAGAACTTCGGTTTGAAGGCGAGCGTCGCGCAGTTGGCCGCCTGGAAGGCCACCGACACGGGACCCGCCGTTCCTTCGGTGCTGTCGATGCTCCCGGTGATCCCCAACGGCTTGCAGTTGGTGGGGTTGAACGTGAATCCCGCCCGGTTGATGGTGACGTTCACGTGCTTGATCTCCAATGGGATCCCATCGATCACCGGCGGGATCTTGTACGGGCCTTCGCTGTCGCTCGTCACAGTCAGGTCGGCGGTGACCGGGTCCACTTCGATCTTCGCCCTGACCACCAGGCAGTCGCACGCCGGGTGGTTCGTGGGCGTGCTCTCCAGATCAAACGGTCCCGCCTTCGCGGGGTTCACGATCGACAGGCCAAACGGCGCGCCCTCATACGGGCCGGTCAGGTACACCTTGCCGCCCTTCACGGTGTAGGGGTCGCCGCCGACGCCGACCGAGACGGTCGTTTCGCCGATCAGGCTGTTCGAGCTGCACAACCCTTCATTCGCCTGCCTTTCAGCACACAGTTCGACGCCGGTCAACAGGCCCGAGAGGCCAGGGGGCATCTTCATGCTGATCGACTTCAAGCTCTGTTCGCCGTCTTCGCGGCTCATCGTCATCGTGAACGGGCTCAGCGCGCCCGCCTGATTGTTGACCATGCCGGCGGCAAGCGTGGGATTGAACGGCAGACCGGCTCCGGGACAGGGACCGCCGCTCGGGCCACGATCGATCGTGAACGACGATTCGCTGGTGACAGGCGCATTGCCATCCCAGGGGGTGAACACGGCCTTGGTCGTATAGGTCCCGCACCTTGGCGGCGTTGTCAACGGCGCGCGTTCTCCGCCGAAGAAGTGGATTTCGAGCTTTTCGAACGGCAGGTCCGGCGTGTTCTCGAACCTCGTCACGATCTGCCCTGTCGCGCTCAGACTCACTTCGCCCGCCAGCTTGATCAGCGAGCCCGAGTACGGGTCTTCGACGACCATGTACATCGCCACGAGGCTCCCGAAGGGATTGGCGTTCTGGGCCGCCAGGTACATGGCGCCTTCCAGTTCGTGTTCCAACAGGGGCGTCTTGACTTTGACCGTCGCGATCTTCGACGCGTCGGGGCAGAAGTTCAGACCCGGCCGCAGCGGACTGCTCTCCTGCGGCGAGAAGGTCGTCCACTGCACGCCTTCTTCGAACTGGTGGTTGAGTTCGCGGTCGCCTTTGAAACCGATCTCATCGCCTGGCGTGCCGAACACGCCTTCGTTTTCCTGCGCTTGCGAGAGAGCACTCGGATCGGCCGTGCACGCTTCCAGGTTGTTGCCGCCCGCCGGGTTGAGCGCGACGCCTTCAGGCAACGTGACCGTCGTGTCGCGCAGGGAGGACTCCGCCAGACCGAATGGGTTCAACGCGGCCTTCTGCGGCACTTCGACCCCCACGATCAAGCCTGAGGGGGTGCTTGCGTCGGACGTATCGGGCGTGACCCTGACACTAGGCGGAAACTGCAAGGTCGAGCACCCCGTCAGATTGACCGGTTCACCGGCGGGATTGACGGTGACGCTTTCCCGTTTGACGTATTCGCTGATGTGCTTGCGGGGTTCCTGGTAGGAGTCTGCATAGACCGTCGAGCGAAGCGGGCCGGTACAACCAGTCGGCAACGTCAAAAACGCCCGGCTGCGACCCGTCTGCTTTTCATATTCCCCGCTGCCGTCGGCCTCTGTGCAGCCGCTGTCCTTGTATCTTTCGCCCGTAAAGACGCTGCCCAACGGGATCTTCACGCAGGGGGTGAAGACGCCGTCGAGCGTGAGCCGCGTGGAAGTGATCGGCTCCACTCCCGGTATGCCGACGTTAGCGGCCCGCACAGGGTAATCGCTGCCAG
>WQXW01000399.1 GCA_009781575.1 Solirubrobacterales bacterium | reverse complement strand
GCGATCGCCTGCTCGCCGTCGGCGACGGCGGCGACCACCTCCAGGGCGGGCATCACGTCGAGCACCATCTGCAGCCCCTCCCGGACGACGGTCTGATCGTCGGCAATCACGATTCGCAGCGGGTCGGGGTGCGACGGATCGACGTGACTCACCGTGTCACCCGCGCCCGCACGACCCAGCGGCCGCCCACCGGCCCAGCCTGGAGCTCGCCATCGATCAACCGTAGCCGCTCGTGCATACCGGCAAGGCCGTATCCGCCGGCGGTGCCGGGATGCTCGACCGCCACGGTGTCCGGCAGCGCGTTCTCAACCCGCAGCTCGACGCCCATGTCGGCGTATTCGAGCGCGATCGTCGCCGGCTCGCCGTGGGCGTGCTTGGCGGCGTTGGTGACCGCCTCCTGGGCGACACGCAGCAGCGCCAGCCCCGCGGCGGGGCTGAGCGCATAGGGCTCTCCGCTGACCGTCAACGCGCCCCGACGGTCGTCCAGGAGCGCGGCCAGCGCATCTGGCAGCGGCGGCGCGTCGGTTCGCAGCGCTCGCACGGCGCGGCGGGTCTCGGTCAAGCCCTCGTCGACCAGCCGCCGCGCGCCGGCCAGCGAGCGCAGCGCGCGATCGATGTCGCCGCGCTCAGCCAGCATCGCCTCCGCGGCCTGCAGCTGAATCCCGAGCGCGCCGAGCGAGTGCGCCAGCACGTCGTGGATCTCGCGCGCGATCCGCGAGCGCTCGGTCAGCGCCACCGCGCGCTCGGCCTCCAGCTGGGCCCGCCGGGTCTCGGCCAGCAGCGCGTGTGCACGGCACCGGCCTCGCACTGGAGATCGCCGGCGGCGTCGCCGGCGCGGTGCTCGGCACCGCCGCGGCCAGCCTGATCAGCGTCCGGCGCGAGCCCACGACGGGCCGGCTCGTGACCCGTGCCGGCGCGGCCTACGCGGCGCTGTGGACCGCCGTGATCGCGGCACGCAGCTGCTTCTCGATCGGCGCGGTGCACTGGTTCAGCCACCCACTCGCGACGTGGATGGCCGGCCACCAGGTGACCGGCGCCGCGATCACCGACACCTTGATCATCATGGCCGTGGCGATGACGCTCGCTCGCACCCTCGGCCTCGCGGTCCGCGCCAACGACAGCCGCCGAGAGGTCCCAGTCGCTCGATCGGCTGACGCGTGAGCACCCCAGAACGGCCGGCACCTGCAGGCGCACTCACGCCCTGGCGGACCACTGGCGCCGGACGGTGTGCACGCCAGCGTGCGCAACCCCGGCGGTTTTGTCAATTGCGCGAACGGCATCCGGGGCAGGGGAGCTGTACGCGGAGGCACTGTGGTCGGCGACTGAGCTGGAGGTTCGGAAGGTGGTCTTTGTTTACGGGTGCGGCTCTCCTGGAGGGACGAGGGTTCGGTCGAGCCCCGGCCGTTGCGTGTTTTGTTTTTTGGATTCATTCCGCGCGGAACGAATCCTCTATTTGAATCCCCAACGGCGCCTGCGACAGGTGTGTTCGAGACAAGTGCACGCTCAGCGACGAGGAGTGTCCGGCAACGGGTGTGGGCTCATACGGACACGGCGCCCGCGGAACCCAGCGTGAGGCGGTGTTCGCGCGCTTGGCGCAGCGCACGCTGATCGGAACGGTCGGCGAGCCCGAGGAGATCGCCCTGGCGCACCTCTACCGCCATCTCTCCGCGCAGCGGGACCCGCTCTCCGGCGCCGGCGCGCGCATCCACGGCGGGCGCTGGAACCCGCCCGAGAGCTTCTCGACCCTATACCGGGCTTGGACATCGTGGCCTCCGGACAGCAGCTTGAAAGAGGACAATATGCGCTATTCTGAGCAGAATGCCGACGGATCGCTTTGCACGGCTAGCCGAGCTGGCGGCCGATCAGCACGGGCTTTTCGCGCTCAGGGACGCGCGTGCCGTGGGGTACACGAACAACACCGTCGCGCAGCTGGCGCGTCGCGGCCGGCTGGAGCGGGTCAGTCAGGGCGTGTATCGCATCCCGTTTCTGCCGGGGGGCAGGCTGGCTGCCTATATGGAGGCGGTGCTTTGGCCCGCCGGCGTGAGGGGTGTGCTCAGTCGCACCACAGCGCTTGATCTGTGGGAGGTGAGCGACGTCAATCCAAGAAGGATCCATGTCACCGTGCCGCGCGCTCATCGCCCGCAGCGCGCCGTGCCGGCCGCATATGTCATTCATCGTGAGGACCTCCAGAAGTGGGAGACGGCGCAGATCGAGGGGATTTCGGTTGTGACGCTGGAGCGCGCGATACGCGAGTGTGCTGCCGAGCATCTCGGGGCGGACCTGCTGGAGCAAGCTATGCGTAACGGGAGGGCGCGCGGCCTGCTCAGCGCGGAGCAGGCTGAGGCGCTCACGCGGGAGCTCGGGCTGCAGCGGGTGGCTGCGCAGCGAGCATGAGCGATCACTGCGGTGATCTCGGGCGAACTGGTGGGAGTCCGCGGGGTCGCGCCGTATACGTTCACGTGGACGCCGACAAACGCAGAGATCGGTAGGTGGGTCAGACTCGAAGCGACGAT
>WQXW01000398.1 GCA_009781575.1 Solirubrobacterales bacterium | reverse complement strand
ATCGAGCACCTGGCGGGCGGCCCCCACGGACACCCGCCGCGCGGCGACCATGCCCACGAGCTCCGCCAGCGCGCGCGGCCGCAGCGGCGTGTCCGCCGGATCCTGGCCGTCCTCCAGGCGCGCCACCACCTCGCCGGTGAGCCAGTTGGCCAGCGCCTGCGCGGGCGCGCTCCCGAGCCCGCCGCTGGCGAGCGCGCGCTCGAAGTAGTCGCCCAGCTCGTGGCGAAACGCCAACAGCTGTGCGCTTTCCTCCGAGAGCCCCAACTCGCGCTCCAGCCGCCTCGCGCGGTCGGCGGGCAGCTCCGGCATCGCCGCGCGCGCGGCCTGCACCATCTCCGCGCCGATCGCCACCGGCAGCAGGTCGGGCTCGGGGAAGTAGCGGTAATCGTGCGCCTCCTCCTTGGAGCGCAGCGAGGTGATGCGGCCGGAGGTGGGATCGAAGTGGAGCGTCTCCTGCACGACCGTGCCCCCTCCGCGCAGCAGCGCCTCCTGGCGCGCGATCTCCGCGCGGATGCCGCGTTCGATGAAGCGGAAGGAGTTCATGTTCTTCAGCTCGGTCTTCACTCCGAGCTCCTGCGAGCCGGCGGGCCGCAGCGAGATGTTGGCGTCGGCGCGCAGCGAGCCCTCCTCCATGTTCACATCGCTCACGCCCAGCTGGCGCAGCGTGGTGCGCAGCAGCTTCAGCCACTCGCCGGCCTGCTCGGGCGAGCGCAGGTCGGGCTCGGTCACGATCTCCGCCAGCGGCGTGCCGCCGCGGTTGAAGTCGACCACACTCACATCGGAGCCGTGGATGCGCCCGCTGGCGCCCACGTGGATCAGCTTGGCCGCGTCCTCCTCGAGGTGCACGCGGTGAATGCGCACATCCGCGAGTTGCCCGCCGCGGCAGAGCGGCTCGTCGTACTGGGAGATCTGATACCCCTTGGGCAGGTCGGGATAGAAGTAGTTCTTGCGATGAAAAATCGAGCGCGGCGCGAGCTCCGAGCCGAGCGCCAACCCGATCATCAGCCCGAAGTGGACCGCGCGCGCGTTGGCCACCGGCAGCGCGCCCGGCAACCCAAGGCACACCGGGCAGGTGTGCGTGTTGGGCGGCGCGCCGAAGGAGAGCTCACAGCCGCAGAACATCTTCGTGCGCGTGGACAGCTGCACGTGGATCTCCAGGCCGATCACCGGCTCATACTCGGGCGCCGGCCGATCGCCCCCGGGCGCGGGCCGGTTGCCCCCGGGCGCGGATCTATCGCCCTCAGACACGCGCCGCGCTCCCGTCGAATGCCAGCGCGCGCTCGAGCGCGTATGCGACCTCCAGCAGGCGGTTCTCACTGAATGGGGGCCCGCAGATCTGCAGGCCCACCGGCAACCCGCGGGAGAGCCCGCACGGGATCGAGATCGCGGGGATCCCGGCCAGTGACATCGGCACGGTGAAATAGTCGTTGAGGTACATCGCCCACGGATCCGCGCTCTTGGCGCCGAGCTCGAACGCGACCTCGGAGGTGGTGGGGCTGAGGATGAAATCCACCTTGGCGAACGCGTCTCTGAAGTCGTCGGCGATCTTCGTGCGCACGCGCTGCGCGCGGCCGTAGTAGGCGTCGTAGTAGCCGGCCGACAGCGCGTAGGTGCCCAGCATGATGCGCCGCCTGACCTCCGGGCCGAAGCCGTCGTGGCGCGTGCGCCGGTACATGCCGGTGAGCGCGCCCTCGCCGTGGCGGTCGGGCGTCTCGCTGCGCAACCCGTAGCGCACGCCGTCGAAGCGCGCGAGGTTGGACGACGCCTCGGCGGGCGCGAGCACGTAGTAGGCCGACAGCCCGTGGGGCGCGTGTGGCAACTCGACATCGCTGTCGATCGTGGCGCGCAACCCCGCGGCCGCCGCCAGCGCGCGCTCGAACTGCTCGAGCACGCCCGCTTCGATGCCGGCGGCGATGAACTGCGATGGCACGCCCAGGCGCACGCCCGCGAGGCTCTCCGCGCTCGGCAGGCGAATCTGGTCGGGAAACTCGAGCGAGGTGGCATCGCGTGGGTCGCGGCCGATCATGTGACCCAGCAGCAGCGCCGCGTCGGTGACGTCACGCGTCAGCGGGCCGGCCTGATCGAGCGAGGACGCGAACGCGATCATGCCGAAGCGGGACACCGCGCCGTAGGTGGGCTTCATCCCGACGATCCCACAGAGCGCGGCGGGCTGGCGGATCGAGCCGCCGGTGTCGGTACCGAGCGCCGCCGGGGCGAGGCCGCCGGCGACCGCCGCCGCCGAGCCGCCCGAGGAACCGCCGGGGACGCGGCCGCGGTCCCACGGGTTGAGCACCGGCCCGTAGGCCGAGTTCTCGTTCGAGGAGCCCATCGCGAACTCGTCCATGTTGGTCTTGCCGAAGCGGACCGCGCCGGCCGCCGTCAGGCGCGAGATCACGGTGGCGTCGTACGGCGAGTGAAACTCCTCGAGCATCCGGCTGCCGCAGGTCGTCGGCCCGCCCTGCACGCAGAGCACGTCCATGATCGCAACCGGCACGCCCGCCAGCGCCCCGAGCGGCT
>WQXW01000397.1 GCA_009781575.1 Solirubrobacterales bacterium | reverse complement strand
TCCCAGGATCCCGAGCACCGCCTGCTGATCGCCGCCCTGCGGGGGCTCGCCCACGCGCCGGTGCGGGTGCTGGCCACCTGGAACCGCCGCCTGCCGCCGAGGCCGCTGCCGGTGCCGGCCAACGCGCGTGTGGTCGAGTGGATCTCCTACTCGCGCACCATGCCCCACTGCGCCGCGGTGGTCTGCCACGCCGGCCATGGCACGATGGCGCGCGCGCTGGCCAGCGGGTGCGCGGTGGTCGCCTGCCCGGCGGCCGGCGACATGAACGAGAACGCCGCGCGCGTGGACTGGGCGGGTGCCGGCGTGCGGCTGCCGCGCCGGTTCATCTCGCCGCGGGCGTTGCGCCTGGCCGTGGAGCGCGCGGTGGGCGATCAGGCCATCGGGGACCGGGCGCGGGAGCTGGGGCGCTGGGCCCAGCAGCACGACTCGGCCGCGCATGCGAGCCGGCTCGTGGAGCGGCTGATCGAGCGATCCGGCGCCGGCCAGAATCCGGCGCCGGCGCGCGCCTCAGGATAGGGAGGAAAGAGCTCCGGGGGTGGGACTCGAACCCACAACCTCGATCTTAACAGGATCTTGCGCTGCCAAATTGCGCCACCCCGGATCGCGCTACCCCGGAAAGGATAGCGAGCGTTGTCCATCTGAGTCTATGACAGGCGGGTGAAGCCGGCCTCAACCTCCGCGTGACAGTTCGAGCAGAGCAACACACACTTGCGCACCTCCGCGCGGAGCTTTTCGATGCTGTGGGCTCCGCATCGGGCGAGGTTGAACGCCTTGGTCGCCGGATCGAGATGGTGAAACTCGAGTGCTGCGACACACCGGTCGTACCCGCATATGCGGCAACATCCGCCGGCCTCGGTGACCAGCCTTTGCTTGACCCGGCGACGCCGATTCACGACCGCATCCGCGCGGCACTTGCGACATCGGTAGGACCCCCGCGCATCGCGCACGTGCTCGGTCGCCCCGTGGGTGGGACAGATGACGATCGCGTTGTCGAGCGCCGATTCCCGCGCCTGCAGCGCTCCCGGTCGACGAGGGCCCCGGAACGGACACTGCGTGCGCAATCCGTACTTCCCGAGCCAGTGCCTCACGGTGGCCGTGCTGCGCCCCACCGCATCGGCTATCTCGGTGAGCGATGCGCCGGAGGCGACCAACGGCTCCAGCTGATCTCGGCGGAGCCCTCCCCGCGGGCTGTACTTCTGCTTGCCAACGGCTTCGAGTCCGTGCTGTTTCACCCAGTATCCCACGGTCGAGGGGTCCAGATCGAAGCGCCGGCCGATCTGCGCGAGCGACTGGCCCTCCGCAAGCAGTTGCTCCAGCGACGCGCGATCCATGCATCACATTGTCTGTGATGATCCGGACGGAAAAAGCGAACGTGTGTTCGATCTCCAGACCACACTCGGCCAGATGTGGCGGCGTCGGCTGTTCTCTCATTCGCTTGCCGCTTTGATCAGGCTGATACCTACCACTCTGACCACCTTGATCACATCGATCAAAGTAGCAAGCAAAAAGTGAACCCCAGCTCCTCCCCGGTTCACCTGGTGGAACGGCATGTGGGCGCCGCACGCCGCGGCTCGCCCCCGCGCGGTGGCCCTCGCCCGCGCGCTCAACCCGTCCCCCGCCCGCTCTCCTCCAGCGCGGCCTCCTGCGCGCGATCGAACGCGCGCTTGACCTCCGTGCGCCGCGTGGCCAGCTCGCTCAGATCGCCGCTCCCCTGCACGCGCGCCTCCTGGATCATGCGCTCCACCCGCGCGAGCTCGAGCTGCAGGCGCTGGGCGCGCAGCATCACCGCCGCGCTCTGCTCTCCCACCGCGGCCTCGCGCTCACGCCCGGCCTGCACCACCAGCTCGGCCAGCAGGCGCGTGAGCGCATCGTCCTCCGGCCCCACACCGACCATCGGATCGCTCAGGTGCCCGTCGCCCAGATGGGCAGCCGCGCGCCGCACCACATCGCTCGTGAAGTGGCTCTCGGGATCGAGCCCCTCGAGCGCCTGCGCGCCGTCGCGCGGTGAGGCGATGCACAGCGACAGGAACGCGCGCTCGCTCTCTTCGCGGTGCGCCAGCACGTCGCCGAGCCGCGCTGCGCCCGCGGTGCGCCCCTCGCGCCCGCCGCCACGCTCGCGCCGCCCATCGGGTCCATCGCGCCCCGCCGCGCCCGAGCGCCCCGCCCCGCCGGGCCTCCCCGCCGTGGCAGCCCCACCCGCGAGCAGCCGCTCGGCGAGGCTCTCCCCCAGCCCCAGCCGCCCGGACACCATGCGCGTGAGCTCCATGCGCATCGCGCTGGGAGGCACCGTGGCAAACACCGCGCGCAGCTCATCGAGGATCCGGTCGCGCCCCTCGGCGCTCGAGTGGTCCCCCTGCGAGAGCGCGCGTTCCACGCGAAAGCGCACGAACGGCACCGACCCCTCGACCGCGGCGCCGATCGCGGCCGCCCCGCCGCTCTGCACCAGATCGGCGGGATCGGTCCCGTCCGGCAGCACCACCACGCGCAGCTCCAGGCGGCGCCTGGCGGCGGCGCGCGCGGCGCG
>WQXW01000396.1 GCA_009781575.1 Solirubrobacterales bacterium | reverse complement strand
TCGCGCGCGCGACCACGCCTCTGTTGCCGGTCGGGCTCTCCGGCCCGGCCTACTTCGTCTCTCACGGCGGCGAAGCGTTCCCCAACCTGATCGTCGTGTTGCAGGGCGACGGCGTGAGGGTCGACCTCGTCGGCGACACGTTCATCAACAAAGCCGGGATCACGAGCACCACGTTCAACACGGTTCCCGACGTGCCGGTCGGCACCTTCGAGCTGTACCTGCCGGAGGGTCCCTACTCGGCGCTGGCGGCCAACGGCAACCTCTGCGCCGAGAAACTGGTGATGCCGACCACGTTCACCGCCCAGAACGGCGCGGTGATGGAACAGAAGACCGCAATCTCGGTGGGCGGCTGCAAGCCCGCGATCCGGGTGCTGCGCCACCGCGTGAAGGGCAAGCGCGCCGCGATCGTGGTCAGCGTGCCGTCGGCCGGAACACTGCTCGTCGGCGGACGGGGGCTCTCCCGCGTTTCCAGGCGGGTGCGCGGCGGCGGGACGCTGACGGTCACGCTGAGACTCTCGAAGGCCGACCAGCGCTTCGTCGCGCGTCACCACGGCCGCCGGCTGATGGCGCCGGTCAGCCTCTCATTCAGACCGATGCGCGGCGAGCGCCTGCAGGCGCAGGTCGCGGTGCTCATGAGGTGAGCGATGAAAGCGGGTAACACCACATACACGGGCCTGGCCGCGCTGCTGGCGCTCGTCTGCGCGCTGGCCTCGCCGCCGGGCGCGAGCGCGCGCACCCAGTTGAAGCTGATCAGCCAGTTCGGCGGCGATGTGAACCGCACGCAGGTGGAAGCCAAGGGCGGCCCCCCGCTGGAAGATCTCTGCACCGCGGAATCGGGGAACCTCTGTCAGGTCGGCGTCAGGGGCGCGGCGGCCGGATCCTTCGCATTCTCGCGCGGTATCGCGGTCAACGAAGCCAACGGCGATGTCTATGTGGCCGACCAGAGCAACAACCGCGTGCAGGAGTTCGGCGCCACAGGTCAATTCATCCGCATGTTCGGCGGCGAAGTGGACGAAACGACCAAGGGCGACATCTGCCCCGCGAGCCCCGGCGACACGTGCAAGGCCGGCGTGGCGGGCGGCGAAGCGGGCCAGTTTCGCCTCGCGATTGCGCTGGCGATCGAACAGAGCACCGGCGACGTCTACGTGGCCGACTTCAGCAACCATCGTGTGCAAAAGTATGGACCGGCGGGCGAATTCATTCTCACATTTGGCGGGGAAGTCAACGAAACGACCAAGGGCGACGTGTGTCGCGCGGGCGAAAAATGCAAGGCCGGGGTCACGGGAGCCGCCGACGGTGAGTTCGAAGCGTGGCCCGCCGACAGCTTCGTGGCGGTCGGCGCCGGCACGGTCTATGTGGGCGACAAGGCCCGCATTCAAGAGTTCGAACCGGCGGGCGCGTGGAAGGCCAACGTCTCGCTCGCCACGCTGTCCGGCACCGGCAAGGTGACCGCGCTCTCCGTGGACTCCGGCGGCGACATGTATCTGAAGGACGAAGGGGTCACGGGCGTGCGCGAGCTCGACCCGGCGGGCGCCCAGATCGGCGAATTCGATCCCGGCAGCGCCGCGGTGAGCGCGATCGCGCTCGGCCCTGCGGGCGATCTGACGGTCATCGACGAACATCCCGTGCTCCACGGCGCCGTGTACAGGCCCTCCGGCGAAGAGGTCGAGGAATTCGGCGTCGGCACGATCGCAGGCTCGACCGGAATCGCCTACGACGACGCCAGCGGCCAGCTGTACGTGTCGGGGGTCAGCCGCCAGGACGTCGAACTGTACGGGCCGTTTCTGCTGCCCACCGCAATCACGCGAGCGCCGTCGAGCGTGCTGGCCACGAGTGCCACGCTCGAGGGCAGGGTCGACCCGGAAGGCACCGAATCGTCATTCGACGCCTCATCCCTGTTCGAATATGGCAGGTGCGCGACTCCGACGACCTGCGCGACGAGCGCGTACGGCGAAACCGCGGCCAGCGTGCCGTCTGCGGACGGGTTCACAGGTGAAGTCCCCGTGGAAGCGCGCCTGACCGCGCTGGTGCCCAACCAGGAGTACCACTACGTGCTGGTGGCCGCCAACAGGAACGGCGCCAGCCCCGGAGCGGAAGAAACCTTCAAAACACTCGCGCTCCCGCCGACCGTCGACACCGAGCCCGCGTCGTTCACCACCGCGACGGGGGCAATTCTGAGCGGTGTGATCAACCCCGAGAACCTGGCCACCCAGTACCACTTCGAGTACGGCGCCTGCACGTCGCCCGCCACGTGCGCGACGAGCGGCTATCCCGCATCGACGCCGACGCTCGAATCCGCTGCGTACGGCGAACTGGGCGCCTCGCAGGAACTGTCCGGGCTGCGCCCTTCGACCACCTACCACTATCGCCTGCTCGCCGAAAGCGCATCGGAGGGGAGGGTCGAAGGTCCCGAAGCAACGTTCACCACGACTGCGCCGCCCATCCCGAGCGTGAGCACCGGCGGGGCCGGCAGCGTCACCGCCAGCGCCGCCACGATCACGGGCACGGTCGATCCGAACGGCACAGC
>WQXW01000395.1 GCA_009781575.1 Solirubrobacterales bacterium | reverse complement strand
GCCGGCCTCGCGCACCTCTTCCATCGCGTAGGTGAGGCGGAACTTGAGCGGCCACTCCGGCCAGGGGGTGCGATCGTCGGGTCTGTGGGGGGGCGGCTCCGGCAGGAGCTCCAGCTGCACGATCGAGCGCGCGCCCTCGCGCAGCGCGTTGCCCACGCAGTCGGCGCCGGTGTCGCCGCCGCCGATCACCACCACGTGCTTGCCCGCCGCCGTGATCTCGGCGGCGCTCTGCGGCTGGGGCGTGGTGGGCGCGGGGCCCTGCTCGCGCGCCACCCAGCGGTTGCGCCCGTAGAGGTAGTCCATCGCGAAGTGGATGCCCTCGAGCTCGCGGCCGGGCACCGGCAGGTCGCGCGGCAGGCGCGAGCCGGTGGCCAGCACGACCGCGTCGAAGTGCTCGCGCAGCTGCTCCACCGTGACATCGCGCCCCACGTCCACGCCGCAGCGCAGCTCCACGCCCTCCTCGATCAGCTGGCGCACGCGCCGCTCCACCACGCGCTTCTCGATCTTGAAGTCCGGCACGCCGAAGCGCACCAGGCCGCCGGCGGCCTCGTCGCGCTCGAACAGCACCACCGAGTAGCCGGAGCGGCGCAGCTGTTGAGCCGCCGCCATGCCGGCCGGCCCGGAGCCCACCACCGCGACCGCCTGGCCGAGCTCGCGGCGGGGCGGGCGCGGCGCGACCCAGCCCTCCTGGAAGGCGCGGTCGATGATCGCGTGCTCGATCTGCTTGATCGTGACCGAGTCGCCCTCGCGGATCTCCAGCACACAGGCCGCCTCGCACGGCGCCGGGCACAGGCGCCCGGTGAAGTCGGGGAAGTTGTTGGTGGCGTGCAGCTGCTCGATCGCGTCGCGCCAGCGATCGCGGTACACGAGGTCGTTCCAGTCGGGGATCAGGTTGCCCAGCGGGCAGCCGTTGTGGCAGAACGGCACGCCACAGTCCATGCACCGCGCGCCCTGCCCGCGCAGCTCCTCGTCGGGCCGGCGCACGATGAACTCGCGGTAATCGCGCGCGCGCTCCTGCGGGTCCCGATAGGTGATCCCGTGGCGCTGGATTTGCAGGAAGCCGCCAAGCTTCCCCATTCAGACCGGTTCCTCCTCGGAGGCGCCCACCGCGTCCAGCGGCGGCGCGGGGACGTGTGGGCCCGCCGCGGGCGATCCCGCCGCGTGCGCTGCCGGCGCGTGCGTCGCCGGCGCGTGCGTCGCCGGCGCGTGCGTCGCCGGCGCGGGGAGCGGCGATCCGTTGGGGGTGGCGAACGAGAGGCGCTCCTGCGCGGCCAGCTCGTCGAGGATCTTCTTGTAGTCGTTGGGCATCACCTTCACGAAGGCGCCCGCGCCGAGCAGCTCATCCCAGCGCTCGAGCACGCGCCGCGCGAGCGCCGAGCCGGTGCGCTGCTCGTGCTCGAAGATCATCACGCGCAGCTCCATCGCGTCGGCCGGCGAGAGCGCTTCGAAGCTCACCATGCCCATGTTGCAGCGCGCGGGGAACTCGCCGTGCTCGTCCAGCACGTAGGCGATCCCGCCGCTCATGCCGGCGGCGAAGTTGCGCCCGGTGGGGCCCAGCACGACCACGCGCCCGCCGGTCATGTACTCGCACCCGTGGTCGCCCACGCCCTCGACCACCGCCCAGGCGCCGGAGTTGCGCACGGCGAAGCGCTCGCCGGCCAGCCCGCGGAAGAAGGCCTTGCCGGAGGTGGCGCCGTAGAGCACCGTGTTGCCCACGATCACGTTCTCCTCCGCGCGGAATCCCTGGCCGGCGCCCTCGCGCGGGCGCACCGCCAGCACCCCGCCGGAGAGGCCCTTGCCGGTGTAGTCGTTGGCGTCTCCCTCCAGCGTGAAGCTCACGCCCCGCGCGAGCCAGCCGCCGAAGCTCTGGCCGGCGGAGCCCTCGAAGCGCACCGAGATCGTCTGGTCCGGCAGGCCTCCGGCGCCGTGTGAGGCGGCGACGTGGCTCGAGAGGATCCCGCCCACGCAGCGGTTGACGTTGCGGATCGGCGACTCCAGCTCCACCGGGCCGCCGCCGTCGATCGCGCCGCGCGCGCGCTCGAGCAGCGTCCAGTCGAGCGCGTCGTCGAGCACCGCCGGCGGCGGCTGCACGCGCCTCCGCGGCGCGCCCTCCGGCAGCTCGATGTGCGTGAGCACGTGCGAGAGATCGACACCACGCGCCTTCCAGTGCTCGATCGCGGGCTCGCGCTCGAGCAGGTCGACCCGCCCGGTGGCGTCGTCGAGCGAGCGCAGCCCCAGCGAGGCGAGGATCTCGCGCACCTCCTCGGCGACGAAGAAGAAGAAGTTGACCACGTGCTCGGGGGTGCCCTTGAAGCGCTTGCGCAGCTCCGGGTCCTGCGTGGCGATTCCCACCGGGCAGGTGTTGAGGTGGCAGGCGCGCATCATGATGCAGCCGGTGGCGATCAGGGGCGCGGTGGAGAAGCCCATCTCATCGGCGCCCAGCATCGCGGCCACCACCACGTCGCGGCCGGTCTTCAGCTGGCCGTCGGTCTGCACCACGATGCGCGAGCGCAGGTCGTTGAGCAGCAGCGTCTGCTGGG
>WQXW01000394.1 GCA_009781575.1 Solirubrobacterales bacterium | reverse complement strand
CGTGGCGCAGTCGCTCCTTGGGAGTGGGAATCTCCGGCGCGCGCTCCGGGACGGGCTCCCGCGCACGCCCCCGCGCACCGCCGCGCTCGGGCGCATCGCCACGTTCGGGCAGGCGGCCCCGCTCGGGCGCACCGCCGCGTTCGGGCGCACCAACACGCTCAGGCGGGCCACCGCGTTCGGGCGCACCACCGGGCTCGGGCGCGCCACCGCGTTCGGGCAGGCCACCGCGTTCGGGCGCGCCACCGGGCTCGGGCGGCAGCAGATTGGCCTGCGGCCGCTCGCCGCGCGCCGCGGGGTGCGGGGTGTCGCGCTCCGCTGGATCGGCGCCCGCGTCGGCGTCTTCTTCGGTCTTGCGAAAGAGCGCGGCCAGCGGCCCTTCCCTCATGCTGGCCCGCTTACTTCTTGCCATTGGAGAGCACCTCCTGTGCCAGCTGGCGATAGGACTGCGCCGCGACCCCGTCGGGCTCGTACTTGAGCACCGACATGCCCTTCACGGGCGCCTCGGCAAAGCGCACGGTCTTGCGAATGCGCGACGCGAACACCCGGTCGCCGAAGTTTTCCTCGAGGATCTCGATCGCCTCCTTGGCGTGGATGGTCCGCGAGTCGACCAAGGTGGGGAGGATACCCTCGATGTCGACGTCGGGGTTGAGATTCTCTCGGATCATCGCCAGGGTGTTCTGCAGCTGGATCAGCCCCCGCATCGAGAGATACTCGCACTGAACCGGAACGATCACCCGGTCGGCGGCGGTGAGCGCGTTGATCGTGAGCAGCCCCAGGCTGGGGGGCGTGTCGATGCAGATGAAGTCGTAGTCGTCCAGCACCGGCGCGAACGCCTTCTGGAGCGCGCGCTCGCGACCGATCATGGTGGACATCGCGATCTCCGCGCCGGCGAGGTCGATCGAGGCGCACGCGACGTCGATCTCCCGTTTGCGGATCACCTCGCGGATCGACTCTTTGTGGACGAGCACGTCGTACATCGACTGCTCCAGCGTGTCGGGGTCGATCCCCTGCGACATCGTGAGGTTGCCCTGGGGGTCCATGTCCACGCACAGCACGCGGCTGCCCTTCTCGGCGAAGGCCGCCGCCAGGTTCAGGGTGGTGGTCGTCTTGGCCACCCCGCCCTTCTGATTGGCGAACGCGATGACCTTGGCCTTTCCTTGCACGGGAGGCTCCGATGCTCGAACTTGATAGCCGTCGCGGGGTTATTCGCATGATCGGCGCCTATTCCTGCCTACGATCCAGGCCATGGCTCGGCGCGGATCGATCCCACGGCCTCGACTGGCGCCGGAGCGGCTGCTGGAGCGGCGGATCTGCGTGTGCGTGGGCTCCGGCGGGGTGGGCAAGACCACGATCTCCGCCGCGCTGGGCCTCGGGCTGGCGGCCGGCGGCGGGCGCGTGGCGGTGGTCACGATCGATCCCGCCAACCGCCTGGCCAACGCGCTGGGCGTGGCGAAGCTGGGCGACGAGCCGCACCTCGTGGACACCGGCGCGCTGGAGATCCGCGGCGAGCTGGTGCAGGGCGAGCTGTGGGCGATGACACTGGACGTCAAGCGCACCTTCGACCGGCTGGTCGCGCGCCTGGCGCCGGACGAGCGCGCGCGCGAGGAGGTGCTGGCCAACCGCATCTACCGGGAGATCTCCTCGGCGGTGGCCGGCTCGCAGGAGGTGTCCGCGCTGGCGCGCCTGTACGAGCTCGAGCGCGAGGGCGGCTTCGACGTGATCGTGCTCGACACACCCCCCTCCCGCAACGCGCTGGACTTCCTCGACGCGCCGGGGCGGCTGCAGCGGTTCCTGGAGGGGCGCGCGCTGGGCATGTTCCTGGCGCCCGCCGGCATGACCTCGCGCCTGCTGGGCCGGCCGGCGGGGCTGCTCTTCTCTTTCTTCTCGCGCGCCACCGGCGTCGACATGGTGGCCGAGCTGAGCGTGTTCTTCCGCTCGCTCGGGGGCATGCTGGACGGCGTGCACGAGCGCGCGGTGGGCGTGGGCGCGCTGCTGCGCGACCCCGCCAGCTCCACCTTCCTGATCGTCTCCTCCCCCGAGCGCGCGGGTGTGGATGAGGCGATCTTCCTGGCCCAGCGACTGCGGGACGCTGCGATGGAGCGCGGCGGCCTGGTGGTCAACCGCGTGCACCTCGGCGGCCTCCACGGTCACACGGTGCAGGAGGTGCACGAGCTGCTCAGCCCCGAGCTGGGCGAGGCGCTGGCGGCGCGAGTGGCGGGCAACCTCGCCGACTTCGACGTGCTCGCGCGCCGCGACGCGGAGGGGGTGGCCAGGCTGGCGCGCGCGATCGAGGAGCCCTCACCGGTGCTCATACCCCACCTCGACGCCGAGGTCGAGGACCTGCCGGGGCTGGCGCGCGTGGCGGAGCTGATGCTCGAGCCGCGCGCGACGCGCCAGCGCTAGCCGCTGGGCGGGTGCGCCGGCGGACGAGCCGGTGACCGGCTCGGACGGTCGGCCGGCTCGGACGGTCGGCCGGCTCGGACGGTCGGCCGGCTCGGACGGTCGGCCGGCTCGGACGGTCGGCCGGCTCGGACGGTCGGCCGGCTCGGACGGT
>WQXW01000393.1 GCA_009781575.1 Solirubrobacterales bacterium | reverse complement strand
CGCTCTTCAACGGCAGGCTGATCGAGTCGGTGCAGATCGAACCCTCCGACCGGCGGCTGGAAGGGGAAGCGAGTGCGCCGGCCGCGCTGCACACGGTCGCGCCCGAAGGCGAAGAGCCGTTCGCGAATATCACGCTCGCCTCGAGGGCGACGAGGAAACTGCTGCCCGAATACGGCAAGGAAGTGCTCCCCGGCGCGCTGCAGGGCTTCGATCTCGCGACCGACGCGCCGGCGGGCTCGAGCGCCACGCAGCTGTGGGCCGTTGCCGGACCGCACGCCGTGCCGCCGGCGGGCTCCAAGCCGGCGTCGCTCACCCTGCTGCACGGCGTGCTCACGCCCCGACCCGGTGGCGGCGGCGAAGAAACGTGGTCGCAGCTCAACCCCACCGTGAGCGGCGCGGGATCTCTCGGCGGAGCGCTGGTCAATGGCGGGCTGGCCGGGTCGCGCACGACGGTCGGCAAAATCTCGGAGGACGGCGTGAGCGGCGCGATCGCGCCGGAACCGGGCAGCGAACGCGCGTGGCTGTCGTCGCAGGGCAATGGCGGCGGCGGCGCCTCGGTCGCGCTCGTGGAAGCGAGCACGTGTGGTGAAGCGCACGAACCCTGCGCCAAGCTCATCGAAGAAGACAGGCTGCCGCTGGCCGGCGAAGCCGTCGGCGAACGGGGCTCCTCCGGTCCGATCGCGTGTCCCGCTCCACACGACTGCTGGCTTGCGTCGAGCTCCGGCTGGCTGTTTCATCTCAGCGGCCGCGAAGCGGAAGCGCCCGACACCGATCCGTTGTTCGACGGGGAAGATGGGGTGATCTCGTCCCGTCCACTGGACGAAGGCGTGCCGGCGGTGAGTGCGGAAGTCTTCGGCGAAGACGATTCGCTCGCCAACCAGCAGGTGATCTCCGCCCCGCCGGCGCAGCAGCCGCCGCCGGCGGCGACGGTGAAGCCGCGCAGGCCCAGGCCGCTCGTGAAGCGTCTGCGCAGCCGCTTTCACGGCCGCACGCTCACGCTCTCCTTCATCCTGACCGCGCGCGCTCACGTGCAGCTGATCGCGCGGCGCGGCAGGGCGATCGTCGCCAAGACTCGCAGGGAGACGCTGCGTCCCGGGCGTCGCAGCGTCTCACTCAGCTTCGATCGGCGCCGCTGGCCGACGAGCCTGCAGTTCAAGGCCAAACCGCTCGGCGGGGGCGGGGGCGGGGGCGGGGGTGCGCAGATATCGCGGTTCGAGCGGCTCGGCGGTTGAGCGGTGCCGACGCGCACACGCCCACCTGCGATTCGGCGCTCGCCGCGGTCGATTGCACTCGGCGCCGCGACGGCGTTGAGCGTCGCGCTGCTCACAGGCATGGTGGCGCCTGCCGGCGCGGGCGCGACGATCGAGGCGGCGCAGGCGATCGCCGGCCCGTCGAACGACATCATCGACGTGGACGGCGCCGCGCTGGCGCCCGACGGCAGCGGGGGGGTGCTCTACCGCCAGCGCGTCGGAGGCGTCGTGCACCTGTTCGCCATCCCGTTCGCCGGCGGACGCTTCGGCGCGCCGGTCGAGGTCGACCGCGAAGACCTCTACGGCGCGAGCCAGCCGGCGATCGCCGCGGGCGACGGCGGCCGCCTGCTGGTGGTGTGGGTGCAGCCGCGCAACACCAGCTTGGCGGGTGTGACCCTGTACGAGCTTCAGAGCGCCTCGATCGGTCCCGGGGCCGGCGGGTTCGGCCAGGCGATCACAGTCGACCCGAGCGTCGGTGAGCCCGACACGGGCGATGTGAGCTCGGTCGAACCGCGTTTGGCGATGGCGGCCAGCGGCGAGGCGTATGTCGTCTATCGCGTGGTGGCCGATGATTGCGTGGTCGACGGCGCCGATGCGGGCAATCCCCGTAACCGTGAATGCGTGACCAGCGGCGGCGAGCTCGTGGAAGTCCGTGTCGCCTCTTACAACTATCTGTTGTGGAGCGCGCTCGGCGCCGTGAACCGCGCCGAGCAGGTGCCGAGCGGCGAGCCCTCGCCCTCCAACGCGCCGTCGATCGGGATCGACGCGGAAGGCAGCGGTGTCGTGGCGTGGCCGGAGCCCGAAAACCCGGGTCGGCCCGCGCGGATATGGGCGCGGCGCCTGTTCGGCGCGACCAAGGGCGTCGTGCTGCAGGCGAGCCCGTCGACGCTCGCCGGGCGGCCCGTGACCGGCGCCGCCGAAGCTCCGTCCGTCGCGGTCAGCCCCTACGGTGAGGCGCGGGTCGCGTTCCGGCTGCAGGGCGCGCGCGCGTCGGTCGTTCCCGCGACGCAGCTGTTCGACAGTGCGCTGCCGGACACGCTCAACCCGGGTGGGGGGGAGTTCGAAGGCGCGAGCGCGTTGCCACAGGCGAGCGGCACGGGTATCGGCGCGCCCTCCGGCGCGCTCGATCAGAGCGGCAAGTTCCGTTTCGTGTGGACGCAGGGCGGCAGCGTGAGGCTGGTGAGCGGTGGGCGCGTGCAGACGCAGGAGCCGGTCACGCTCGGCGGCGCGCTCGGCGGGGCTGCGCAGACGACGCTCAACCCGGCCGGCGGCGGGACGACGGCGTGGCAGGCGAGCAGCGGTGGGTTG
>WQXW01000392.1 GCA_009781575.1 Solirubrobacterales bacterium | reverse complement strand
CGTGAGGTCCGCGATCGCGCCCGCGCCCTGGTGGCCGGCCACCGGGATGCCGTTGACATGGGTGATCTGCACCGCGCTCGCCCGCCGCCGCCCCGTCGTGCTGGTGCTCGTGCGCGCGCCGTGGGACGGTTCCGCGGGGCATGCCAGCCCCGCGACCGTTGGCTTCAGGCCGCTGCGCGAGAGGAACGCCAGCGCCGCCAGCACGCGGCGATCGACCGCGCCGGCCGCCACGTCCGCGCGCCCACACGCGTCCAGCCCGATGCCGGGATCCGACAGCACCTCGCCCCGGAGTTCGTCGGCCGACAGCAGGAACACGCCCTCCGCGGTGGCGCCGATCAGCGCCGAGCCACCCCGCGCCCCGCGCGGGTGAGTGGCCGCGTACAGCGCCGTCCAGCTCTGCAGCAGCGGGCGCGGGTCGATCGTGCCCGCGTCCCCCGCCGGGCGGATCGCAAAGCGCATGTGCGCCGGCTGGCCCGCCGGCGCGCCCGCGAGGTGCCCCAGCGTGGTGCCCTGCGACACCACCGAGCCCACCTGCAGCGCCAGCCACCCCGTTTCGGGTGCGCGGCGATGCGCGCGGTGGCTGCGCGCGCGGGCCGAGGCGGTGAGCGCGTAGGGGTTGTCCGGATGCGCGTAGAAGCTCATCTTGTGTTCGATCGCCAGGCCCCCCGCGAGCCCCCCGGCGCGTGCGGGCGTGGGCGCGGGCGCGGGCGCCGCGGCGCGGGCCACCGTGGCGGGGTGCGCGGGTGCCGACTTCGCCGGCGTCACGGTGCGCGGCCGCGCGCGGGGCGCGGGCGACGGCGTGACGTGCAGCGTGACCGGCGGCTGGGTGCCCGCGCTGGCGGCGGCGCTCGGCCGGCGGTCGCGCGAGGACGACACCCCCAGCAGCGCCGCGCGCGGCGCCTGACCCCCGCGCGATCCCGGCGGTCCCCGCCAGTATCTCGGCGCGATATCGCCCAGTCCGGCGTAGGTGAACAGATCGCCGTACACGTCGCGCAACACCACGTAGCGGCCGAGCGCGCGCGAGCTGCCCAGCGCGACCACACGGCCGTCCTGCACCGCGACCACCGCCCCCTGCGAGGGGGCCGCCAGCTCCACCAGCGGCCGCGGCGCCGCGTGCGCCGCGTGCGCCGCGCCCCCGCGCGCGCCCGCCGCGCTGGCCTTGACCGCCGCCCCGGGCGAGGGCGCCGGCGAGGTGGGGTTGGGCGCGGGCGCGACACTCTGCAGGAGCGAGTTCGCGGTCGAGCTCGAGCTCGAGCTCGGGTTGGACACCGGGAACGCGCCCGGCGGGACCGAGCCGGGCACCACCTGCGCGCCCGCCACCGGCGGCACGCCTTCGGTGAGGCCGGTGAGCGTGGCCACAACGAGCTTGGGGTAGTCGGCTATGAGCTTGGCGCGCAGCAGCACCGATTCGACGTATTCCTGGGAGTGGTTGTAGGCGAAGATCGCGCCGCGCAGGTTCTTGGCCGCGCCCGCCGCGCTCAGGTAGCGCGCTGCGGCGAAGATCGCGTCCACCGGGTTGTAGGGGTCCGCGTAGCCCGCGTTCAGCACATCCACCCCGTACTGCAGCCAGGTGCTCGGCATGAACTGCATCCAGCCCACCGCGCCCGCCGTGGACACCGACAGATCGGAGCCGTAGTCGGTCTCCACTTCGTTGATCGCCGCCAGCACCTGCCAGGGCACGCCGTATTGGACCGCCGCCGACTGGTATATCGGCAGCAGGAACAGGGGGATGCGGTAGAAGGAGAGCGACTGCACCGACGCCCCCGCGCTGCTCAGCACCCCTTCGAGCATCGCCGCGCGCGCGGCCACCATCTGGGGCGACGACGCCACTTCGTTGGCCACCGCCTGGGGCGAGGGCGCCGCTTTGCTCGCCCCGTGGCGCCCCGCGCCCGCGCCAGGGTGCGCGGCCGGGCGCGTGGGGTGCGCCTTGGCGTGGCCGCCCTTTGCCCCGCCGTGCTTCCCCGATTCGGTGCGGGAGTGGGCGTGACGAGAGGGCGCCGGCGCGCCGCCGTGGTGCCTCGAGGGGGTCTGGCCGCGCGAGTGCCTCCTGGGCCGCTGGGACCCCTGCCCTTCCTGCGCCGCCGAGCTCGTTTCGGATGTCGTGGAGCCCGTGGTCGTGGACGCCGGCGAGCCCGGCGAGCCCTGAGAGCCCGGCGCCGAACCGCTCCCGGGCGGGGAGCTTTCCCCCGATGCCGGCGCGCTGCCGGTCGTGGAGGTGGTGGTCGTGCTGCTCGTGCTGCTCGAGCCGCCGCCGGAGCTCTGGCTGGTCGTGGTGGTGGAGGTTTCGCTGGTTTCCGTGCTGGTATCGCTGCCGCTCGAGCTCGAGCTCGAGCCGCTCGTCGTTTCGGCGGCCGAGCTGCTGGTGCTTTCCGGCGTGGAGCTGCCGCCGGGGGCGCTTGCCGCGGCGGCGAGTTCGCCCGCCAGCGGGCCTCCCACGCCGGCCGCGCCCAGGCCGCCGCCGGCGAGCAGCGACAGCACCGCGCCGCGCACCCACCGGAGGTTGGCGCGCGCGCGGCGGGAGCCGGCCGGCGCGCGCGCGGGCACGAGCGCGGGCGCGCGCACGGGCGGCTCG
>WQXW01000391.1 GCA_009781575.1 Solirubrobacterales bacterium | reverse complement strand
TGGCGCTCGGCGGCGCGCGACACATAGGTGGCCACGTCGCGCTCGGGCTCGCGCAGGCTGGCCAGCAGGTAGATCTGCACCCGCGCCGCGCCCGCTCGGGTGAGATGCTCCAGTTGCGCGCCCACATACCGGCGCATGGCGCCCGCGTGGGGTGAGCGCGCGCGCTCGCCAACGCGGCCCTTCAGACGAGCGGCATCCCAGGTATGTGTGACACGCACAATCTGGAGATCCGCGTCGATCGCGTGCAACGCGCCCAGCATTGCCAGGAAACGCGCGCGCTTCTCCTCGCCCGGCAGCCACCGGTAGGTGGATCCCGGCAGCGCGAACGCCGCCCAGGGGTCGTGCAACCCGGCGGCGAACACGCAGTTGCCATACACGAATGCCAGAGGCGCGCGCACTGTCAGCGACCGCGCGGCGCCCCCGCGCGGTGGCGCGCGCCGCTCCCCCGCGTGCTCAGACGCGCGCCTGCCCGGAGCACTATCACCTTGCCCGCCGCCGGCGGCCGCTCGCCGTGCAGCTCCGCTATCTCCAGATCGTCGCGCCGCAACACGCGCGCCAACGTGTGGCCGCTGCGCTCGCGCTCGATCAGCTCGTGCGCCGGTCGCGTGAGCACCGCGCCGGGACCCACGTAGCGCAGGCGGCGCATACGGTGATCGGAGCCGTCAGGCAGCAGCACCATCTCTCCCGGCCACCACCGGTGTCCCGGCCTCGTGCACCGCCGCGCGCGCATGTGCAATCGCGGCCTGACTCCGTACGACAACAGCGCGGCCGCGGCGAGGTGGAAGGGCCGCCCGTCGATGCGGATCACCCCCATGAGCGCCGCCGCCAGCGCCGGCAGCGCGAGATGGCGCAGATACCACGGCAGCACGTCCATCGCCGCGCCCAGCAGCGGCAGTCGCACCGCGAGCAGCGTTGCCACCACCGCCCCGAGGAAGTACAGCAGGCCCCTCACCGGCACGCCACCCGGGTTGAGCCGCACGCGGTCGACCCGGTATATGCGCCGCTCGAGGTCGAACACGCTCCGGTAGGAGCGGATCTCGAGCGCCACCTACGCCGCCCCGAACACGGAGGTCACCGTGTCGCGCAACAGAGTGATGCCTGCCGGCGTGGCCAGCAGCACCGCGACGATGCCCACCACGAACACGCCCGCCGCCTCCTTGAAGTCGCGGCGGAATGCCAGCACGGTGGCGGCCACCGCGAACGCCAGCCCGATGAGGCTCATCGCCACCTTGCGCCCGGTTTCCCCCGCACGCGTGGCGTCGGCTTCCAGTGAACCCCCTTTTGTGGCCGCCGCGGCCTTCGCCACAGCGGCGGCCCCCGTCGCGGCGCCCGCTGTCGGTGTGTCGATCGCCAGCCATCCTCCGGCCAGCGAGAGACAGGCCGCGATGGCGGCCACGTGACGGCGATTGAGTTGATTCATGTGTGTGATTTCCTTTTTGATCGTTGACTGTTCAGCCGTCGGGGTTGGTCTGGATCGCGGCGATCTCCCAGCGGCCCCGCACCCGCTGCACCTCGAGTTCGCAGGCCAGCGCCCATTGGACTCCCCGCCCATCGAGCGCCCGCGCCGTCGCCAGCACCCACCCTTCGCGCCACCCCCACTGCAGGCGCGGCACCGCCTGCAACTGGAGGCGCACCACCGGCAGCGACACGCTCGCCCCGTGGCTCACATCCGCCGCGAGACCGGACGATGATCTGGCGAGATAACTGCTCAGCGCCTGGCGAACCAGCGCCACGAGCACCGGTTCGTGGACCTCCGGCAGCTCCGCGAGGAGCGCGCGGTCGGCCTGCGTGGCCGCCGGCGCGACCGGCGCCGCGGCCGGGCGCGGCGGCGCCAGCGCGTAGCGAGCGCTGGCCACCAGCCCCGCCACCGCCACCACCGACACCAACCGGCGGGGCAGCTCGCGCGCAAGCCGCACGCGCCACATCGGCATCGAGGCCACCCTCACGGTGGCGCGCTTTCCCGAGTCCACGCTCATTGCCGTTCGATCGCGAACTCGCTCGCCGCACCCCGAGCCGCGGGCTTGGGGGTTTCCGCGCCTGCCGCAGACGACGCACCGGGCGGTGGCGGTGTGCCGGTGGGCTGCGGTGTGGCGGTGGACTGCGCTGTGCCGGTGGGTGCCGGCGCGCTCGTGGACGGTGGCGCGCCGGCGGGTGACGACGCTGCCACCGACACCGGCGTGTCGGCGGACGGCGGAGTGCCGGTGGACGGCGGTGGCGAGGTGGACCGCACCGTGGCGGCGCGCGCCGGTGGGTCGACCGGCCGCGGCGAGGGCGCGCTCGAGTGCTCATCCGCCGCGGCGGGGAGCGGGCTCGCAGCGTCCGGCCCGACGGCGACCGCCACCCCCTGAGTCGCGCCCGGCGCGGAGCGGGCCACTTCGACGGCGCCGCGACGCGGGCGCGCGCCCGGCCGTGCCGCCGCGGAGACCGCGCTCTTGCCTCCGCCCGGAGGGACGCTCGCGACGGTCGTGGCCGCGCCAGTGCCTTCCCGCCGCAAGCTCGAGCCGAGCACGCCGGCGATCGCGGCGCCCACACAGAGCAGCCCGACCGCGCTCGTGCCACGCCTGAGCAGGCCGCG
>WQXW01000390.1 GCA_009781575.1 Solirubrobacterales bacterium | reverse complement strand
CGGCAGGCGGCGGTCCTCCATCGCGGGGTAGAACGCCTCCTCCAGCACCCGCGAGAGCCGATGGACCTCATCGACGAAGAACACCGCGCGCGGCTCCAGCGCGGTGAGGAACGCGGCGATGTCGCCCTTGCGCTCCAGCGCCGGCCCGGCGGTCTGCACGAACGGCACCTCGAGCTCGGCGGCGAGGATCTGGGCGAGCGAGGTCTTGCCCAGCCCGGGCGGCCCGGAGAGCAGCACGTGGTCGAGCTCCTCACCGCGCCCGCGCGCGGCCTCGATCGCCACCGCCAGCTGCTCGCGCAGCCGCTCCTGACCCACGAACTCCTCGAGGCGCCGCGGGCGCAGCGAGCGATCGAGCTCGTCCTCGGGCACGAGGTAGGGGGTCTGGATGCGGGCCTCCGCGCTCGCGGCACTCCCGGCGCTGGCGGCGTTCCCGGCGCTCCCGGGTATCCCGGCCTCCGCGCTCATGGCGCGCTCACCCGCTCCGCGCCGGGGCTCCGCGCGAGGCGCAGCGCGGCGGTGATCAGCTCCTCGGCGCTCCCACCGTCGGCGCCGGCCAGCAGCTGCTCCGCCTCGGGGGCGCTGTAGCCGAGCTCCAGCAGTCCCTCGCGCGCCAGCGCGAGCGGCGAGTCGGTGCGGCGCGCGGAGATGACCCCCGCGGGCGCGGGGTCGGGCGCGCCGACCTTCTCGCGCAGCTCCACGATGATGCGCTCGGCGGTGCGCTTGCCGATCCCCGGCACCGCCTGAAAGCGGGCGGCGTCGCCGCCGGCGATCGCGCGCTCGAGCTCCTGCACGGCGCCGCCGGAGAGCACGGCCATCGCGACCTTCGGCCCCACCGCCTGCACCGAGAGCAGCATCAAAAAGAGCTCGCGCTCCTCGGGAGAGTGAAAGCCGTACAGCGCCAGCGCGTCGTCGCGCACGATCAGGTGCGTGTGAAGGGTCGCCTCCGAGCCGACCGCGCCGAGCCGCGCAAGCGTGGGCGAGGAGACCGCCGCGCGGTAGCCCACGCCGCCACAGGAGATCACCACGTGGTCGGGCCCGCGCTGCATGAGCGCGCCGGTGAGCAGCGCGATCATCGCCGCACCTCCGCGCGGTGCGCCTCCGCGCCGGCCACCGCGCGAGCCAACGGCGCGTTGTTGATGTGGCAGACCGCCACCGCGAGCGCGTCGGCCGCGTGGTCGCTGGCGGGCGCGCCGGGCAGCGCGAGCAGGGTGGCGACCATGCGCGCGACCTGCTCCTTGGGCGCGCGCCCGTGGCCGCAGACCGCGGCCTTCACCTGCTGGGGGGTGTAGGAGGCGCACGCGATCGACTGCTGACCGGCCGCCAGCAGCACCGCGCCGCGCGCCTGCCCCACCGCGAACGCGGTGCGCACGTTCTGGCCGAAATACAGCTGCTCCAGGGCGATCGCGTGGCAGCGGTGCTCGCCGATCAGCTCGCGCACCCGGCGGTGGATCGACACCAGCCGCAGCTCGGTGGCCGCGCCGGGCGGCGTCTCGATCACGCCCCCGTCGTGCGCGACGAGCCGGCCGGCGCGCGCCTCGACGACGCCGTAGCCGGTGCTGGCGAGGCCGGGGTCGATGCCGAGCACGCGCATGGGCTTTCAGATTCTGCGCGGGAGCCCGGACGCCTGCCCGCGCCGGCGCGCCCGGACGCCGGCCGGCGCCCGGCCGGGCGGCTCACCAGAGGCGCCAGGGCGCGGAGCCGGAGGCCCACAGGTCGTTGAGCGCGACGGCGTCCTTGTAGGTGTCCATGCACTCCCAGAAGCCGGAGTGGCGGTGGGCGCGCAGGTGGCCGTCGCGCGCGAGCTGCTCGAGGGGCTCGCGCTCGAGCACCGAGTGCTCGCTCAGGTAGGACATCGCGCCCGGCTCGAGACAGAAGAAGCCGCCGTTGACCCAATGCTCGGAGCGGGGCTTCTCGAGAAAGCCGACCACGCGCCCGTCGGAGCCGTCGAGCTGCGCGACCCCGAACTGGAGCTCGGGGCGCACGACCGTGACGGTGGCGAGCCGGCCGTGGCCGGCGTGGTAGTCCAGCAGCTGGGCCAGGTCGATGTCGGCCACCCCGTCGGCGTAGGTCAGGCAGAACGGGCGCCCGGCGAGGTGGGGCTCCAGCAGCTTGACCCGCCCGCCGGTGGGCGTGTCGAGCCCGGTGTGGTGGCACTCGACGGTGACCCCCTCCGGCCAGGACCGCTCGGCGGCGAACCGCTCGATCAGCTCCCCCCGGTAGCCGGTGGCGAGCAGAAAGCGCCGGAATCCCTGCACGGCGTAGAGCTGGATCACGTGCCACACGATCGGCAGCCCCCCGATCTCCACCAGCGGCTTGGGGATCTCGCGCGTGTGCTCCTGCAGGCGGGTGCCGCGCCCGCCGCAGAGGATCACGACGGGCTGTTCGGCGGCGGGGACGGACATGCGCGGGGCGCAATTATGGAGGAGGCCGCGCCCGACCTGCTCGCCGGCGCACTCGGGGGTCTCATCGCGCCGCGGCCGGCGGCGGCTCGCCGGCTTGCCGAGGGAGCCCGACGGGTCCTCCTTCCGGTGCCCGCTCTCTCGGTGCCGGTCGAGCAGCAGCCGTTGCGTTTTTTGTTTTGGGGATTGGTT
>WQXW01000389.1 GCA_009781575.1 Solirubrobacterales bacterium | reverse complement strand
TGTCTGAGGCGCCGTTGGTGGATTCAAAAAGAGGATTCGTTCCGCGCGGAACCAATCCTCAAAACAAAAAACGCAACGGCCGGAGCTCGCCGCGGGAAGCCGATATATGTCCATGTCCACTGGCCATGGTACTGTTAACGCTGATGAGGACCATCGGCGCGGGAGAGTTCAAGCAGAGCTGCCTGCGGCTGCTCGACGAGGTCGGGGCATCCGGCGAGCCGATCGTGATCACCAAGCGCAACAGGCCCGTCGCCCAGCTCGTCCCCGTGCCGCTGCAGCGTGCCGAGGACTGGCGCGGTTCGATGCGCGAGCGAGGGGCGATCCGCGGGGATCTGGTCGCGCCCGCACTCGACCCCGAGGAGTGGGAGAGCCTGCGTGGTTGAGACGGCGGCTGGCCCCTCCAGGCTGCTGCTCGACACGCACGTGTGGCTATGGCGCCTGCTCGATCCGGAGCGGCTCTCAGCAGACGCCGAGATGGCGATCGCAAACCGCGAGAGTGAGTTGTTCCTGTCGCCGATCTCCACCTGGGAGACGCTGGTGCTGGCCCGCAAGGGGCTACTCACACTGGACACGAGCGCCCGCGAGTGGGTGCTGGAGGCGCTGCGCCGCTCCGCGCCCACCGCGGTGCCGCTCACGCACGGGATCGCGCTGCGCAGCGAGGCGCTCGAGGGACTCCGCTCAGAGGATCCCGCGGACAGGTTCCTGGTGGCCACCGCTTTGGAGCACGATCTCACGATCGTCACCGCCGACGCCGCCATGCACGACTTCGCCTCCGTGACCACGCTCTGGTAGGCGGCGAGGCTCGTCGGCGGCCTCACCGAGCGGGCCTCGACGCTCCCTATACTCGCCGACCGTGTCCGCGCCCCTGTACGTGCAGCGCGATCAGCCGCGCGGCGTGCCGCCGCTGGCGCTGACGGGCGAGCGCACGCTGCCGGACGTCCCCGAGGAGAACTACTGGTTTCGCCGCCACCTGGTGGTGTACGAGTGGATCGCGCCGCGCGTGGCGGGCGCGAGGGTGATCGACATGGCCTGCGGCGAGGGGTACGGCGCGGCGGCGCTCTCGCGGCGCGCGGCCTCGGTGGTGGGGGTGGACGCCAACCCCGAGGCGCACGAGCACGCGCGTTTGCGCTACCGCGGCGAGAACCTGCGTTTCGAGCGCGCGGCGATCGAGAGCTTCGCCGCGCCCGCCGACGCGGTGGTGTTCCTGCAGACGATCGAGCACCTGCGCGATCCCGGGGCCGCGCTGGCCCACTTTCGCGAGCTGGTCGGTCCGGAAGGGACGGTGTATGTCTCGACGCCCAACGTCAGGACGCTCGCACCGAAGGGGGCGGAGCGCTCGGACAATCCCTGGCACGTGCACGAGTACACGGCGGGCGAGTTCGATGAGCTCTGCCGGCGGGTGTTCTCCCGTGTGGAGCTGCACGGTCTCGTCCACGCGCGCAAGCTGAGGGCGCACGCGCTGGCGCTGGCGCTCGGCTGGGATGCGGTGCACGCGCGCGCGGGGCTCACTGAGCGCTTCTATGAGTGGTTCACACCGGCGATCGCCACGCGCGACTTCGCCCTGCGGAGCGCGCCCGCGGCGGGCCTGGAGCGCGCGCTCGACTTCGTGGCGGTCTGCCAACCGTGAGCGGCACGCGGGGGGAGCGGGGCGAGCTGGCGATCGTGCTGCACACCCACATGCCCTACGTCGAGGGGCTCGGCACGTGGCCGTTCGGCGAGGAGTGGCTGTGGGAGGCGATCGCCACCTGCTATCTGCCCCTGCTGGAGCTGCTGGACGCGGGCGCGCCGCTGACCCTGTCGCTCACGCCGGTGCTGTGCGACCAGCTGGAAGCGCCCGGCATCGGGGCGCGCTTTGCGCGGTTCATCGAGGAGGTGCGGAGCTTCACGCACGCCGAGGACGCGCGGGGACTGCGCGCGGCGGGCCACGAGGGGCTGGCGTGCGAGGTGGAGCGCTCCTGGGGGGAGTACCGCTGGGCGCTGGAGCGCTTTCGCGCGCGGGGCGGGGATCTGCTCGGCGCGTTGGCCCCCCACGCGCAGTGGACCTCCTCGGCCACGCACGCGGTGCTGCCGCTGCTGGCCAGCGACGCGGGGATCGCCGCGCAGGTGCAGATCGGAATCGACGCCCACCGCGCGCGCTTCGGCGATCGCTGGCGGGGCGGCTTCTGGCTGCCGGAGTGCGCGCACGCCCCCCACGTGGAGCCGCTGCTGGCGGGCGCCGGCGCGCGGGCCACCTGCGTGGAGCTCACCGGCCGGCTCGGGCTGGGCGCGCGCGAGCACCTGCGCCCGCTGCTGGGCGAGTCGGGCGTCGAGCTGGTGGCGATCGACCGCGCCACGATGGCGCACGTGTGGAGCGCGCGCGGCTATCCCGCGGACGGCGCCTACCGCGACTACCACCGTCACACGATCCACCACCACCAGCCGTGGGCCAACGACGGGGGCGCCTATGAGCGCGAGCACGCGCTGGCGCTCTCGCGCGAGCACGCGCGTGATTTCGTGGAGCGCGCGGTGGCGCGGCTGCGGTGGGCCGCCGGCGCCTCGCCCGACCCGCTCCCCGGCGGGGGCCTGATCGTGTGCGCGCTCGACACCGAGCTGCT
>WQXW01000388.1 GCA_009781575.1 Solirubrobacterales bacterium | reverse complement strand
TGTCGCGTGTCCGCACCTGGACCCCCGCGCGCGGGGTGCGCATGCTCGTGAGCGTGGCGCTGGCGCTGCTCGGCGCGGGCGCGCTGGCGGGCTGCGGCGCCGCCCCCACGGTGCGGATGCGAACGCACGTGGTCAGGCTCGAGCTGGACGAGTACCGCATCGTGCCCCAGAGCGTGAGCGTGCCGGCGGGGCGGGTCACGATCGTGGCGGTCAACCGCGGAATCCTCACGCACGACGTGGCGGTGGAGCGGGGCCACGCGGACGTCGAAGGCCAGCGGGCGGTGCTGGCGGCGACGGGCATCATCATGCCGGGCGCCAGCGGCTCGCTGACCCTCACGCTGAGCCACCCCGGCCGCTACGAACTGCGCTCCACGATCGCCAACCAGGCGGACCTGGGCATGTACGGCACGCTGATCGTGCGCTAGACGCCGGCCCGCCCCGCGCGAACGAACACACCTGTCCGAGCAGCCGCTGGTGGATTCAAAAAGAGGATTCGTTCCGCGCGGAACCAATCCAAAAAACAAAACACGAAACGCCCGCTGCTGGACGACCGGCACCGAGGGAGCGGGCACCGGAGCGGGCACCGGAGCGGGCACCCGCCCGCCCGCCCGGAGCCCCCCGCCGGCTCAGTCCCCCGCCCGCTCAAAAGTGCGCGGTTTCGGCGGCGCGGAGCGCGAGGAAGACCACGACCGCGGCGGACAGCGCCATGACCCCCATCTCACGACGGAGGATCGCGCCCACGACGAGGTGCTGCTCGCCCTCGGGCAGCTCCCCCACGGCGCGCGCGTCGGCGAGGCCGCGCCGCTCGAGCACGGCCTGCGCGGAGGTCACGCGCAGCTGCTCGGCGACAAATGCGATCGCGAGGGGCAGGAGCGCGTAGAGGTAGAAGAGCCGTTCGGAGGAGTAGTGGCCGGCCGCCGCCAGCACCCCCACCGCGAGCGCGAGCACGAGCGCGCTGGCCTGCGCAACCCGTAGCCCAACCCAGAAGGAGCGCGCGGTGCGCCCCTGGCGCCAGAGCCAGCCGCCCAGCAGCGCGGCGAGGGCGTTGAGCGAGGCGACGGCGATCGCGCCGGCGACGACCGCGCCGCTCATACGCGCGGCGCGGCGCCGGCTCGCGCCACTTTCGAGCCGATTGTCACTATGTAACACATTGGCACAAGGGTGATATAACAGCCAGTCGGTGCTGCGCAGCTACCTTCCAGCCCTCGTCTTCCTGGTCCTCGGCGGGGCCATTGGCGGAGCGTTCGTGGTGCTCAACTCGGTGATCGGGCCGCGGCGCGCGGTGCCGCGCAAGACGGAGCCGTACGAGTGCGGCCTGCCGTCGGAGGTGCGGCGCGAGATGCGGTTCGGGATCAGCTTCTATCTGATCGCGATGCTGTTCATCCTGTTCGATGTGGAGGTGATCTTCCTCTACCCGATCGCGGTGCAGCTGCGATCGTACGGCTCGTACGCGCTGGTGGAGACGGTGGTGTTCGTGGTGCTGCTGCTGATCGCGTTCCTGTACGTGTGGCGCAGGGGGGCGCTGGAATGGAGGTGAGGCGGGAGCGCATCGATCCCGCGGCGCTGCGCGTGCAAGGCGCAACCGCGCGCGAGATGCTGGAGGGGAGCGAGATCCACGGCCCCAACCAGGGCGCGCACCTCGACCCACAGGCGCGGCAGGAGGCGCTGGAAAGGCACGTGGAGGAGCGCGTGCTGACGACCACGCTGGATCGGATGGTGGCGTGGGCGCGCTCGAACTCGTTCTTCCCGCTGGGCTTCGGGCTGGCGTGTTGCGCGATGGAGTTCTTCCAGACGGCGGGCCCGGTGATGGACATGGCGCGGTTCGGCTATGAGGCGGTGCGGGCGTCGCCGCGCCAGGCGGACCTGATCGTGCTGTCGGGGCGCGTGTCGATCAAGATGGCGCCGATCGTGAGGCGGCTGTACGACCAGATGCTGGAGCCGAAGTGGGCGATCGCGATGGGCGCGTGCTGCTCGTCGATGGGGGTGTTCAACAACTACGCGCTGGTGCCGGCGGACAAGTTCATGCCGATCGACGTGCACGTGCCGGGCTGCCCGCCGCGGCCGGAGGCGCTCATGCACGGGGTGCTGAAGCTGCGGAGCATGGTGCAGGAGGACCCCGAGGCGGGCTGGCGCGAGCGGTACGGCGCGGTTGGCACCGAGGAGCCACCTCGCGGTGCCTGATGGGACCGGCCTCGAGCTGATCGCGCAGGAGCTGCGCGAGGATCCCCGCATCGGCGCGGAGGGCGTGCTGGGCACGGTGTTCTTCCGCGAGCGCGGGACGTTGCTGATCGATCCGGGGCGGGTGCGCGCGGTGTTGGCGGCGCTGAGGGAGCGCGGGTACGGCTTCCTGGCGAGCGTGCACGGGTTGGACCACTACCCGCACGAGCCGCGCCTGGGAGTGTGTTACGAGCTGCTGGACATGGAGCGGGTGGACCGGATCACGGTCAAGGCGCGCGTGCCGGTGAGCGCTCCGGAGATCGACTCGGTGACGGGCGAATGGCCGACGGCGGATCACCAGGAGCGTGAGGTGTACGACATGTTTGGGGTCGTGTTCGAGGGCCATCCCGACCTGCGGCGCATCCTCATGCCGGAGGATTACGAGGGTCACCCCCAGCGGCG
>WQXW01000387.1 GCA_009781575.1 Solirubrobacterales bacterium | reverse complement strand
CAGGCGGGGGCCCAGGTGGCGCTGCAGGCGCTGCGCGGACGGCGCTGGCGCACCACGGCCCGCGCACGCACCGGCCCGCGGGGGCGCTTCGCGCTGCACTACGTCCCCCGCCACGATCTGAGCGAGCTCGTGCAGCTCCGCTTTGTGGGCAACGCCGCCGGTCGCTCGGCGCGGCGACGGCTCGGGCGGCTCAACGTATACCGGCCGGTGATGGCCTCCTGGTACGGCGGCGGCGGCGGCCTCGCCTGCGGCGGGGTGCTGAGCGCCGCCACGATGGGCGTGGCGAGCAGGACGCTGCCGTGCGGCACCGAGCTGACCCTGCGCTACGGGGCGCGCACCGTGCGGGTGCCGGTCGTCGATCGCGGGCCCTACGTGGAAGGGCGCGAACTGGACCTCACCGAAGCCACCAAGCGCGCGCTCGGCTTCGACGGCCTGGGGATCGTGTGGTCAACCCGCTGATCTCCCGCGAAGCGGCTGGGCCGGGCCGGCGCCGGACAGCGCCTCCTCGGCGGCGACCGGCGATCGCTACGCGCCTGTGGGCCAGTGCTCCACGGTGAGGCTCTCGAGCGGCGGCTCGCCGGTGGGATAGTCCTCGACGTTGCCCGTCGCCAGGGTGGCGCCGAGCGCGTGAGCGGCCGACGCGATCAGACCGTCGGCCTGCGCGACCGTGCGCCCGCGCGCGGTCAGGTCGCGGCGCCACTCACCGGCGTCCCACTGGTGCCCCTCGTCCGCAACCTCACCAAACGAGGATTCGATCAGCTCCCACCGCCGCTCGTTGTCGAGCGCCTGTCTGAGGCTCCGTTGGGGGATTCAAAAAGAGGATTCATTCCGCGCGGAATGAATCCAAAAAACAAAACACGAAACGCTCGGAGCTCGACCGGCACCGCCGCGGAGCGGGGGCCGGTGTCCGCTCACCGTTCGTACACGGCGAAGAAGTCGCGGTCGTCGGGCGTGAGATAGCGCGAGGATTCGCGTTCCATTTCGCCCAGCAGCTTGGTCGGCTCGCGCGCGCCGGAGAGGCCGTAGCTGTTGAAGCTGGTCCAGTAGGAGTTGATGTCGAGCTCCATCGCGCGCACCGCGCCGGCGTGGCGCAGCACCGCCGCGAGGCTGTGGACCGTCTGGTAGTTGGCCGCCGCGTACAGGAGGTTGCCGTGGCTGTCCACGCCGATCCCCGAGCGCCACACCTGGATCGCGTTGCCCAGCGTGGCGCCCCATTCGGGCCCGTCGTTGAGGTTGGGGTTGAGATGGCCGCCGTCCACGATCAGCGGCAGGTTCTGGCGGGCGAAGACCACGTCGGGCCCCACCGAGGGGCCGCCGTGCCAGGCGACGATGTCCACGCGACCGTCGGCGTAGCGCACGAAGGTCGCCTTGCCTTCGCTCATCGGCGCGTAGGTGTGGCCGCGCAGCGCAAAGCCGCCACCCGAGTCGGCCAGCTTGAAGCCGCTGTTGAAGGTGGCCAGCAGCCGCGGGCGCAGGGCGGCGGGCACCTCCATCGGCCCGCGCGTGGGCAGTTCCACCGCGGGCTCCAGGCGGCCGGGGTAGAGGGAGATGAGCGTGCGGTGCGTGTCGATCCACGCCACCCCCGCCACCAGCCGCGGGTATTCGGCGGGGTCACTGCGGAAGGTGGTCACGAGCACCGGCGCGTGCGGCCCCGCGCCCACGCGCGTGGAGTGCCAGAGGCCCTCGCCCGGCAGCGCCGGACGGGTCAGGGGAGCGATGCGCGGCGGGCGTTCGAAGGCGACCACGCCGTTGAGCGAGGGGGCGCCCCGGCCGACGTGCGGCAGCGCGCGCAGCGCCGCGCCGCCCTTGCTGGGCGCGGTGAGCGAGTAGTAAATCGACTCGACCTTCGTCACCAGGCCGGCGGCGCCGTTGTCGCGCAGCCACTCGACCGAGCGGATGCCCAGCGAGGAGTTGGACGCGCCCAGCATGGCGCTCGCGTAGGAGATCAGCGCCGCCGCCACCAGCATCGCACTGGCGACCAGCGTGGCGCGGCGCAGCCGCTGCCAACCGCTCACCCGCGCCTGAGCGCGGCGCGGCGGCAGCCGCGGAGAAGGGGGCACAGGGGGGGCCTGCACGTGCAACTCCATCGTCGGAGATCGTAGGCCCGCGCGGGCCCGCTCGTCGCGACGGCGTGGGGCCCTAAGAGGATTTTCACTGCCCATGAAGAAGCCGCTCAGCGTGATGTAATGCGATGTGGCCGATCGTCGGGCATCGCCTGATCGATGAGTCCCGCCAGTGAAGCCGTTCACACCACCCATCCAGGCCGCCAACGCGATCGAGGAGCCCTCCCACGCCGGTGGCGGGGACACCGGTGAGCTGGCGCTGCGCTCGCTGCCCCGCTCCGGCGGGACGGTGGCGGGGGCGCTGCTGCGCGCCTGCCGGCCGCGGCAGTGGACCAAGAACGCGTTGGTGATCGCCGCGCCCGCCGCCGCCGGCGTGCTCACGCACGCGGCCGTGGTGGGGCGCGTGGCGCTGGCGTTCGTGGCGTTCTGCATGCTGGCCTCCAGCACCTACCTGGTCAACGACGTGCGCGATCGCGAAGAGGACGCGCGCCACCCCACGCGGCGCACGCGACCGGTCGCCTCCGGCGAGCTGCCGGTGCGGGTCGCGCTGGCGGCCGCGCTGGTGCTG
>WQXW01000386.1 GCA_009781575.1 Solirubrobacterales bacterium | reverse complement strand
TCTCCGGCGGGGGCGCGCAGCGGAGCGCCTCGGCCGCCAATCAGGTGGTGATCAGCTCCACCCCCGCACCCTACGGTCCCACACCCGGCAGCGTTGTGGCGGGGCTCTCGAGCAACCAGGCCGGCGCGCACGCGAGCCTCACCACGGCCTTCACCCTCAACAGCGACGAACGCGGGCAGGCGAGCTCGACCGCCAAGGACATCCGGTTCGATCTGCCTCCCGGGCTGGTCGGCAACACCACACGCCTTCCCCAGTGCACGATGGAGAGCGTGCTCCAGCAGCTCACACACAGCGGCGGCGAAGACCCCTGCCCGACGCAATCGATGGTCGGGATCGCCACCATGTATCTCGGCCTCTTCCCGGGCTCGGGGCCGTGGGGTGTCACCACGCCGATCTACGCGATCAAGCCCGCCCCCGGGGAGCCGGTGGCCTTCGGGTTCGACGCGTTCGCGCTGCCGGTGCGCCTGGACACGAGCGTGCTCTCCGGCGGCGACTACGGTGTGCGCGTGACCGCGCCCAACCTGAGCGAGGCCACCAACGACATCTCCACCTCGATCACGATCTGGGGCGTGCCCGCCGACCACAACGGCCCACCCGCCAATCCCGCCGTGCACCGCACGGTCTTATACGGTTACCCGTTCGGGGGACCCGATCCAAAGGAGCAGCGACTCCCGTTGCTGACCAACCCGCAGGTGTGCGCCAGCCCGATGCAGACCGCGATGTCCACCGACTCCTGGGTGAAACCGGGCGTCTTCGACGAAGAGGCCACCTCGATGCCGCCGCTGGTCGGCTGCGAACTTCTCACCATGCAGCCCTCGTTCTCGATGCTGCCCGACACGCTGGAAGCGGGCCAGCCGGCGGGCTACAGGCTGAAACTGGTCGTGCCCCAGAACCAGGCGGCCAACAGCCTCGGCACGCCGACGGTCGAGTCGGTGAGGCTGGCTCTGCCGCTCGGCACGGTCGTCGCGCCGGGGTCCGCGGCGGGGCTCGAGAGCTGCTCCGAAGCCGAGTTCACTCTGCACAGTCGCGCGCCTGCCGATTGCCCGCGCGGGTCACAGATCGGCGAAGTGGAAATCGAAACACTCAACCTGACCGAAACGCTCTACGGCCAGGTGTACCTCGCCTCGCCGCTGTGCGATCCCTGCACGCCCGACGACACCCAGGACGGGAGAATGATCCGACTTTACGTGCAGGCGGTGAGCGCGGGCGACTCCCACGAATCACATGTGCTCATCAAGCTCTACGGCGAAGGATCGATCAACCAACAGACCGGCCAGATCACGACCACCTTCGCCGGCAACCCGCCGCTGCCGTTCGACAATTTCGAATTGAAGATGGGGGGCGGCCCACATGCCACGCTCGCCAACCCGCGCGAATGCGGCGCGGCCACGACCAGCATGGACCTCACGCCGTGGAGCAGCCCATTCGACGAAGACTCCCATCCCACCTCCACGTTCGAGATCGACGAAAACTGCTTCCGCCCGCAGTTTGACCCGAGCGCCGTGGCCGACACGACCAGCGTGCAGGCCGGTGGGTACAGTCCGTTTGCGCTGGCCGTCGCGCGCAGCGACCACGACGGCTTCCTGGCGGGGCTGCAACTGCAGCTGCCCCCCGGCCTGGTGGGCAAGATCGCCGGCGTCCCGCTCTGCCCCGAACCGCAGGCGAGCCGGGGCGAATGCCCCGCCGGGAGCTTGATCGGCCACGTCCAGACGCTGGTCGGACCGGGCCCCCATCCACTATCGGTGTCCGGCGGCAGCGTCTATCTCACCGGACCCTACCGGGGCGCGCCCTTCGGCCTCTCGATCGCCGTGCCCGCGAACGCGGGCCCCTTCACGCTGGCCGGCACCAACGGCGAGGGCGCCGTGGTGGTGCGCGCCGCGATCGATATCGATCCCGCCGACGCCCACCTGACAATCACGGTGGACCCGCTCCCGACCCAGCTGAACGGCATTCCGCTGCAGACCAAGGCGATCGACGTCACGATCGACCGGCCGGAATTCATGCTCAATCCCACCAGCTGCGGGAAGATGCACATCAACACGCTCCTCACCAGCCTCGAAGGCGCCGCGGTGAACGCCCAAACGCATTTCCAGGTCACCAACTGCACGCATCTGGGCTTTGCGCCGCAGTTTGCGCTATCGACCTCCGGGCGCACCTCCAGGCGCGGTGGCGCGAGCCTCGACGCGAGAGTGAGCTTCCCCCGGAGCGCCATCGGCCGGCGCGCGAACATCGAGAGCCTCAGGGTCCAGTTGCCCAGGCAGTTGGTCTCGCGTCTCTCCACCCTCGACCAGGCGTGCCTCGCGCGCACGTTCGACGCGAATCCGGCCGCGTGTCCGGCGGGCTCGCGGATCGGTGCGGCCAGAGCGCTCACGCCGATCCTGCCGCTCCCACTCGCCGGTCCCGCGTACTTCGTCTCGCACGGCGGGCTGAAGTTCCCCGAACTGATCGTCGAGCTGCAGGGCGACGGAGTGAGCGTCGAGCTGCACGGCGAAACGTTCATCAGCGGCGCGGGGGTCACCAGCACCACCTTCGCCTCCGTCCCCGACGTGCCGATCGAATCCTTCGAGCTGTACCTCCCCCAGGGCGCGCACTCCGCGCTCGCCGCCAACGGCAACCTCTGCCGGCACAGGCTC
>WQXW01000385.1 GCA_009781575.1 Solirubrobacterales bacterium | reverse complement strand
GTTGTGTTTTTTGTTTTGGGGATTGGTTCCGCGCGGAACGAATCCTCAAAACAAATCCCCCAACGGAGCCTCAGACAGGTGTGTTCGCGGGGCGCGCGTTCGTCGCGCCGGTGCGGGCGGCCCCGGGCGGCACCGGCATCATCCGCCCAGCGCGGCGAGCGCGGCGTGGCCCATCCGCTCCGCCGCGCGCAGCAGCGCCTCGTCGTCGATGCGCCGGCCGTGTGGGGCGGGGCGCAGGCTGGACACCGCCAGGATGCACCCGATCGGCACCCGCTCGCGCGCGCCGATCGCGAAGAGGGCGGCCGCCTCCATCTCCACGGCAAGCGCCCCCTGCTCGAGCCACGCTGCCCGCCGCCCGTCCGCCGCGGGCTCGCCGCCGGGCGCGGGCTCGCCGCCGGGCGCGGGTTCGCCGCCGGGCGCGGGGTCGTAGAAGAGGTCGGTCGTGGCGATCGGGCCGACCTGTGCGCCGGGGACGGTGCGCCGCAGCGCGGCGGTCAGGTGGGGGTCGGCGGCGATGCGCTCGCCTGCGCCCAGGGCGCGGCTGGCGCCGTCGGAGGCGAGCGCCTCGCGCGCGATCACCAGATCGCCGAGGCCGAGCTGGCCGTCGAGCGCGCCGCAGGTGCCCACGCGGATCGCGCGGCGCGCGCCGAGCGCGATCAGCTCTGCGAGCACGATCGCGGCGGACGGGCCGCCCATGCCGGTGCTCTGGATCGTGAGCGGCTCGCCGTCGCCGCGCGCGGGGCCGCTGTAACCCCAGAGGCCGCGGTGGTGGTTGAACATGCGCGGCTCCTGCAGCAGGACCTGGGCGAGCGCGAGCGCGCGGCCGGGGTCGCCGGGGAGCAGCACCCGCTCGGCCAGCTCCGCGGTGGGGCGCAGGTGAATCGCGTCGGTGTGGGCCACGGGTGGCGACTCTAGACTGCCAGGCGATGGGGAACACGGGACGATGAGCGCCGCGAGCGCGGCAGCGGGGGGGCTGACGCTCGCCGAGGTGGCCGCGGGCGCGGGCGTGTCGCCCGCCACCGTGCGCCGCTGGGTGGCGGGGGGGCTGGTGCCCCAGTACGAGGGCGCCTGGACGCCGGGGGCCGCCGCGCACGTGCGGATCGTGGCGCGGCTGCGCGCGCGGGGGCACTCGCTGGAGGAGATCCGCGTCGCCGGCGAGGAGGGGCGCCTGGCGGTGGGGCCGATCGAGAACCTGCTGAGCCGCCCCGGGGGGCGCCACACCGCGGAGGAGGCCGCGCGCGAGGCCGGCCTGACGGTCGAGCTGCTGGAGCGCATCTACGCGAACCTGGGCCTCTCGGCGCTCTCGCTGGACGCGCTCTCCGACGATGACGTGGAGATGCTGCGCTACATCGCGGCGATGCTGGAGGCGGGTCTGCCGGAGCAGGTGTTCATCCAGCTCGTGCGCGTGTACGGTCAGGCGCTCGCGCAGATCGCCGACGCGGAGGTGCGGCTCATACACATGTACGTGCACGAGCCGCTGATGCGCGAGGGCGTGCCGGGGCTGAAGATCGCCGAGCAGATGGAGGGGCTGGTGAGCGAGGTGCTGCCGTTCACCGTGCCGCTGATGGACTACACGCACGGCCGCCTGCTGGCGCACTTCGTCGAGCAGGACGTGGTGGGGCACATGGAGGCCGATCCCGACGGGCTGGACGAGGGACGCTTGCGCGTGGTGATCGCGTTCGCCGATCTCGCCGGCTACACGCGGCTGACCGAGGAGCGGGGCGATGAGGAGGAGCTGGGCGCGGTGGAGCGGTTCCTGGAGAGCGTGGAGCGCACGCTGCCGATCGACGCGCGCGTGATCAAGACGCTGGGCGACGAGGTCATGATCGTGGGCTCCGAGCCGCTGGCGCTGACCGAGTGGGCGGTGGAGTTCCAGGAGCAGCGCCCGGAGCGGCTGCCGCCGCCGCGCATCGGCATCCACTACGGCGAGGCGCTGTACCGCGACGGCGACTACTACGGGCGCGAGGTCAACCAGGCGGCGCGCGTGGTGGCGCGCGCGGACGCGGCCGAGGTGCTGGTCACGCGCGTGGTGGCCGAAGCGGTGGACGGCGCCGACGGGCTCGTGCTCGAGCCGATCGGCGAGGTGGGGCTGAAGGGCTTCTCGCGCCCCACCGAGCTGTTCGTGGCCACGCGCCGCGAGCGCTGATGGTGGCGGAGCGGGTCGCAGAGCAGCAGGTGCTCCAGGAGGTCCGCGACGGCGGCCTGCTGGCGGGCGGCGGCGCGCTGGTGGCGATGCTGTCGGGCGGTCGCGACTCGGTTTGCCTGCTGGACGTGGCGGTGCGGTGCTGCCCCGCGGGCGCGGTGCACGCGCTGCACGTCAACTACGGGCTGCGGGAGGAGGCCGGCGGGGAGGAGCGCCACTGCCGGGCGCTGTGCGAGCAGCTGGGGGTGGCGCTCGAGGTGGTGCGCGCGCGCCGGCCGGAGGGCGCGCGCAACCTGCAGGCGTGGGCGCGCGAGGTGCGCTACGCGGCGGCGCACCGGCTGGCGCGCGCGCTCGACGATCCCGGCGGCGGCGCGCGGGCGCGGATCGCCACCGGCCACACGGCAACCGATCAGGTGGAGACGATCCTCTACCGCCTGGCGGCCTCGCCGGGCCGCCGCGCGCTGCTGGGCATGGTGGCGCGCGAGGGGAGGCTGATCCGCC
>WQXW01000384.1 GCA_009781575.1 Solirubrobacterales bacterium | reverse complement strand
ATGCGATGGCGGCGATGGGAGGCGATCCGGCCGCGATCAATCCGCTCGCGCCCGCCGAGCTGGTGATCGACCACTCCGTCCAGGTCGACGCGTTCGGCACTCGCGACGCGTTCAGGATCAACGCCGAGCGCGAGTTCGAACGCAACCGTGAGCGCTATGCGTTTCTGCGCTGGGGTCAGGGCGCGTTCGAGCAGTTCGCGGTCGTGCCGCCCGATACCGGGATCGTGCACCAGGTCAACCTCGAGTACCTCGCGCGCGTGGTGTTCACCGACGAGCGCCCCCCCCAGGCCTACCCCGACACGCTAGTCGGCACCGACTCCCACACCACGATGGTCAACGGCCTCGGCGTGCTCGGCTGGGGCGTCGGCGGCATCGAGGCCGAGGCCGCCATGCTCGGCCAGCCGCTCTCGATGCTCATCCCCCAGGTGCTCGGCTTTCGCCTGCACGGCCGCCTCTCCGAGGGCGCCACCGCCACCGACCTGGTGCTCACCGTCACGCAGATGCTGCGCGAGCGCGGTGTCGTGGGGATGTTCGTCGAGTTCCACGGCGACGGGCTCGCCAACCTGCCACTCGCCGACCGCGCCACGATCGGCAACATGTCCCCCGAGTTCGGCTCCACCTGCGCGATCTTCCCCATCGACGCAGAGACGCTGCGCTACCTGCGCTTCTCCGGGCGCCCCCCCGCGCAGATCGCGCTGGTCGAGGCCTACGCGCGCGCGCAGGGGCTCTGGCACGAGGAGGGCTCCGAGGAGCCCACCTTCTCCGCCCACATCGAGCTCGACCTGGGCGATGTCGAACCGAGCCTCGCCGGGCCCAAGCGCCCCCAGGATCGCGTGCCCCTCACCGACGCTCGCCACGCCTTCCGCACCGCGCTCTCCGGCCTGCTGCCCGACTACGACCGCTGCGACGAGGCCGACGCCGAGAGCTTTCCCTCCAGCGACCCACCCGTCAGCGCCTCGCCGGGCCACCCGCACGCCACCGTCGCCGCTCGCCCCAGCCCGAGCGCCGGCGCCGGCGCCAGCCCGAGCGCCCGCGCTCGCAACGGCGTGGAGCCCGCGGCCGAGGAGGGGGGGAGCGCCAGCGCCGTGCCGGTCACGCTGGCCGACGGCAGCCACACTCAGCTCGACCACGGCGACGTGGTGATCGCCGCGATCACCTCCTGCACCAACACCTCCAACCCCTCGGTCATGATCGGCGCCGGGATCCTCGCGCGCAACGCCGTCGCGCGCGGGCTCCAGCGCAAGCCGTGGGTCAAGACCTCGCTCGCGCCCGGCTCCAAGGTCGTCAGCGCCTACCTCGCGCAGGCCGGCCTGGTCGAGCCGCTCGAGCGTCTCGGCTTCGACCTCGTCGGCTACGGCTGCACCACCTGCATCGGCAACTCCGGGCCGCTGCCCGAGGAGATCTCCGCCGCGGTCGAGCACGGCGATCTCGCCGTGGTCTCCGTGCTCTCCGGCAACCGCAACTTCGAGGGACGCATCAACCCCGACGTCAAGATGAACTACCTCGCCTCACCCCCGCTGGTGGTCGCCTACGCGCTCGCCGGCACGATGGACATCGACATCGTGCGCGAGCCCCTCGGGCGCGACCCTCAGGGCGAGGAGGTGTACCTGCGCGACATCTGGCCCTCCGAGCAGGAGGTCGGCGCCACGATCGAGGCCGCCGTGCGCTCGGAGATGTTCCGCTCCAGCTACGCCGAGGTGTTCGCCGGCGATGAGCGCTGGAACTCACTGGCCGTGCCCGAGGGCGAGCGCTTCGCCTGGGAAGCCCGCTCCACCTATGTCCGCCACCCGCCCTTCTTCCAGGACATGCCCGCCGAGCCGCCCCCGATCCACGACGTCCACCACGCGCGCGTGCTCGCGCTGCTGGGCGACTCCGTCACCACCGACCACATCTCACCCGCCGGCTCGATCAAGCGCGACGGGCCCGCCGGCGCCTACCTGCAGGCGCACCACGTGCCCCCCCGCGACTTCAACTCCTACGGCTCGCGCCGCGGCAACCACGAGGTGATGATGCGCGGCACCTTCGCCAACATCCGCCTCCGCAACGCGATCGGCCCCGGCCCCGCGCTGCCCGAGGGCGGTTACACGCGCTACTTCGGGCCCGCCCACGCGCCTGCCGGCGACGCGCCCGCCGCCCACGCGGCTGCCGGCGACGTGCCTGCCGGCGACGCCCCGACCGCCGCGCCCGCGACGCCAGCGACCGACCCGCCGCAGATGACGATCTACGACGCCGCGATGCGCTACGCCCAGGACCGCGTGCCGCTGATCGTGCTGGGCGGGCGCGAGTACGGCTCCGGCTCCTCGCGCGACTGGGCCGCCAAGGGCACCAAGCTGCTCGGCGTGGTCGCGGTGATCGCGCAGAGCTTCGAGCGCATCCACCGCTCCAACCTCGTCGGCATGGGGGTGCTGCCGCTGCAGTTCCCCGACGGCGAGAGCGCCGCCTCGCTGGGGCTGAGCGGCGCGGAGGTCCTCGCGATCGAGGGCATACCGCGGGCGTTGTCCGACGATGCCGGCGCCGGCACCAGGGAGGTGGTCGTCCGCGCCCAGCGGGGGCCGGAGGGTCCCCTCGGGGAGAAGCCCGCCGAGATCGAGTTCACCGCGCGCGTTCGCATCGACACCCCGCGCGAGCTCGAATACTTCCGCCACGGCGGGAT
>WQXW01000383.1 GCA_009781575.1 Solirubrobacterales bacterium | reverse complement strand
TCGTGGACGACGGATCGACCGACGGGACCGCCCGCGAGCTGGCGCGATTCGGCGCTCGCATACGCGTGATCCGCCGGCCCAACGGCGGCTGCGCGGCGGCGTTCAACACCGCCTTCCGCGCGGCCGCGGGGGACTTCGTCGCCGAGTGCGGCGCCGATGACATCTGGGAGCCACACAAGCTCGAGCGCCAGCTCGAGGCGCTGATCGCGCATCCCGAGATCGACATCGCCTTCAGCGCGGCGCGCGTCTTCGGCGCGGCCGCCGGCTGCTGGGGCATGCCCGACAACGCGCACATGCGCGCCGGCATCCTCGAGCGCCAAGGCCTTGCGCGGACGATGTACCGCTCCAACCCGGTCTGCCCGTCGACACTGGTGATCAGGCGCAGCCTGTACGAGCGGTTGGGCCCCTTCGCGGAGCACATCGGCACCGAAGACTACGAGTACTGGATGCGCTCGCTGTGCGGTGGCGCGGTCTTCCACTACGACCCCGAGATGCTCGTGCGCTACCGCCGCCACGACGCCAACGCCTCGAGCGACCACCTCTCGATGCGCGAAGCCGACCTCTACGTGCACCGCCGTTACGCGCGCGAGGTGGATGATCGCGCGCTCGTGCGAGAGGTGCTGGCGGGCGACCATTTCGCGTTGGGTCGCATCCTGCGCAACGCTCACCGCTCGCGCGAGGCGCGCGCGGCGTTCGGGGCCTCGTTGCGGCAGAAGCCGACGCCGCGCGCGCTGGCGTGGGCGTTGCTCGTCTCGATGCCCGCGCGCCACCAGGACGCGCTCGCCAATCGGGCGATCTCGCTGACACGCGCGCTCGGCGCCGAGCCCTCCGGATGACACCCCAGCCGGGGGCGGGCGTGGCGCGGCAGCCAACCGGCGGGCAGCCGGGCGAGCCGCCCGACGCGCCGGTGCCCGAGCCGGGGGCGCCCGAGCCGAGCGGTGAGGAGCTGCGCGAGGCGGCGGCGCGCGGGGTGCGCTGGGCCTCGGTCGCGCGCCCCGCGATCGAGGTGATCCAGCTCGGGTCGATCGCGGTGCTGGCGCGTTTGATCGTGCCCGCCGAATTTGGCCGCTACGCGGTGGCGCTGATCGCGCAGGAAGTGGCATATGTGATCGTGGCGGGCGGATTGAGCAGCGCGCTGGTCCAGCGCCGGCAGCTGCGCCGCGAGCACCTCCAGAGCGGCATGGCCCTGGGGCTGCTGATGGGTATCGCGCTGTCGGGGCTCACGCTGCTCGCGGCGGAGCTGCTCGTCACGCCGATCTTCGGGGCGCGCACCGGATTCTTCGTGGCGCTCCTCGCGCCGCTGTGCCTGTTGTCGGCGCTGAACACGGTGCCACTGGCGACCCTGCGCAGGCGCCTGGAGTTCGGCCGCCTGAGCGTCATCGAAGTGCTCAGCGTGCTCGTGCGCGTGGCGGTCGCGATCGCCCTGGCAATCGCCGGCCTGGGCGGGGAGGCGCTGGTGCTGGGCGTGATCGCCAGCGCTGTGGCGCTGATGGCCGGCGCGTGGCTCAGCGCGCCGCCCCCGCCGCCGCGCCTGAACCGCGCCGCGGCGCGCGAGCTGCTCGACTACGGCCTGCCGGCGTCGCTGGCCACGGTCACCTGGGTGGGGTTCAGCAACGTGGACTACGCGATCATCGGCGCGCGGCTCGGCGCGCTGCAGACCGGCCTCTACTTTCGCGCCTACACGCTCGCGGTCCAGTACCAGAGCAAGCTCGGCATCGTGATGGGCCAGGTTGGGTTCCCGGTGCTCTCCCGCACGCGCGATCCCGCCGAGCTGGCGCGTCTGCACCATCGCATGGTGCGCCTCCTCACGATCGTCGTGTTTCCGCTGTTGGTGCTGCTCGCCATCGGCGCACCGGTGCTCGTGCCGTTCATGTTCGGCGCGCGCTGGGGTGCGGCGGTCGCGCCGGTGCAGATCCTCGCGCTCGGCGGAGCCGCCACGCTGGTCATCGACGCGGCGGGCGCGGTGCTGATGGCAAAGGGCCGCGCCCGCGCCCTGCTGGGCTATGGGGCGGCGCACTTCGCCGCCTACGGCGCGACCGTGCTCGCGGTGGTGCACCTCGGCATCGTCGCGGTCGCAATCGCCGCGGCGGCGGTGCACACCGCGTTCCTGCTGGTCGCCTATGTGCTGATCCTGCGCGGATCGAACGAACGCCCGGTGGCGCGTCTGCGCGACGACCTCACCCCGGCGCTGGTGTCGTGTGTGCCGCTCGTCGCGGTCGCCCTGCCCGTCAGCGTCGCGCTGAGCGCCGCACATGTTCCCGCCTTCCCCTGGCTGCTCGCGCTCGCGCTCGCGGCGGCACCCCCCTACCTGCTGACGCTGCGCGTCGTCTTCCCCGCGGCCTGGCGCCAGCAGCGCGCGGCGCTCACGCGCGTCCTGCCCGTGCACCGGCGGCTGCGCGTGGCGAGGAGCCGCCTCGCCGAGCTCCGCCTGCGGTTCTCCGAGTAGGACCGGCCCACCCGCGCGGAGTGTGGCCGCGCTCTCCTCGAACCTGCCGCCGGCGTGCTGTGTCGAACACCGCCATGCCGAACACGCCTGTGCCGAACACGCCTGTGCCGAACACGCCTGTGCCGAACACGCCTGTCCGAGGCGCCGTTGGGGGATTCAAAAAGAGGATTCGTTCCGCGCGGAACCAATCCTTAAAACAAAAAACGAAACGG
>WQXW01000382.1 GCA_009781575.1 Solirubrobacterales bacterium | reverse complement strand
GCTCAAGGTGCTGGTGTCGATCTTCGGGCGCGAGACGCCCGTTGAGGTCGGCTTCGACCAAGTCAAGAAGATCTGAGCTGAGGCGTCCGATGACCTGCGCATATCTGCGTCCTCGGTCGCTCGCGTGCGAAGCACGCCACGCTCCCTGCGTCCTTGATCTGCTTGGTCCTCGAACGCCTCAGCCGGTGACTGCTAGAACTGGGAGATCCAGATCAGGGACCGGCCGGCACATGTGCCGGCCGGCGGGCGGGCGCATGCGCCCGCCCGGCCAGCGGCGCATGCGCCGCTGGCAACATCAAAGATTCCTCGCACGCTGACCTGACCACCGCAAGCTAGCCAGACCCCGCAAGCTGAGCCGAAACGCAAGCTGGTCCCTGCAAGCCAACCCCCCGAACGCAAGCTAACCTCTCAAACCCATGGCCAAGAAGGTGCTCACCACGATCAAGTTGCAGGCCAACGCCGGGCAGGCGAGTCCCGCGCCGCCGGTGGGTCCCGCGCTGGGCCAGCACGGGATCAACATCATGGAGTTTTGCAAGGCGTTCAACGCGCAGACCCAGAGCGAAACCGGCACGATCATCCCGGTGGTGATCACGGTGTACGAGGACCGCACGTTCACGTTCGTGACCAAGACTCCGCCGGCGGCGGTGCTGATCAAGCAGGCGCTGCGCATTGGCAAGGGCTCCGGCGAGCCCAACCGCACCAAGGTGGGCAAGATCACCGACGCGCAGTTGCGCCAGATCGCGGAGCGCAAGCTCGACGATCTCAACGCCCACGATGTGGAGCACGCGGCGCGCATCATCGCCGGCACCGCGCGCTCGATGGGGGTGGAGGTGGAGGGATGAGCCACGGACGCCGCCATCTCGACGCGCGGGGGAAGATCGACCGCGAGCGGGTGCACACGCCCGGCGAGGCGATCGCGCTGGTCAAGAGCGTGTCGTCGGCCAGGTTCGACGAGTCGATCGAGGTGCACGTGCGCACCGGCCTGAACGTGCGCCACGCCGACGAGCAGTTGCGCGGCACGATCGCGTTGCCCAACGGGCTCGGGCGCGACGTGCGCGTGATCGTGTTCGCCCAGGGCGAGAAGGCGCGCGACGCCGAGCAGGCCGGCGCGCAGGCGGTGGGCGGCGACGATCTCGCCAAGCGCATCGAGGACGGCTTCGACGAGTTCGACGTCGCGATCGCCACGCCCGATCTGATGTCGGTGGTCGGCCGGCTGGGGCGCATCCTGGGTCCCGCCGGCAAGATGCCCAACCCCAAGGTCGGCACGGTCACGATGGACGTGGCCAAAGCTGTCGAGGAGTCCCGGGCGGGCAAGGTCGAGTACCGCACCGACCGCACCGCGATCGTGCACATGGTGATCGGCAAGGCCAGCTTCGCCGACCGCGCGCTGCTGGAGAACTACGCCGCGGTGATCGAAGAGCTGGTGCGCGCCAAGCCGTCGGCCGCCAAGGGCCGCTACCTGCGCACGATCACGCTCGCCTCCACGATGGGCCCCGGGGTCAAGGTCGATCCCGCGCGCACGCGAGATATCCTCGAGGAGGCGCCGCCGGCGACGCTCGCCGCCTGACGCCACCCCCAGGCCACCCGAGACCCCCGGCGGCACAGCGCGCGGCGCAGCCGTAAGACCGGGATAGGAGCCCCAATGAACCGAGATCAGAAGGCCGCGGCGATCGCCGAGATCGCCACCCACATCGAGCAGTCGGACGCGGTGTTCGCGGTCGACTACCGCGGCATCACCGTGCCCCAGGCGGCGGAGCTGCGCGCGCGGCTGCGCGACGCCGACACCACCTTCCGGGTGGTCAAGAACTCGCTCACCGAACGCGCCGCCCGCCAGGCCCACGCGGAGGCGCTGGAGCCGCTGCTCCAGGGGCCCACCGCGCTCGCGTTCGTGCGCGGCGACGCCGCGATGGCGGCCAAGGCGATCGCCGACTACGGCCGCGCCGCGCAGATCCTCCCCTTCAAGGGCGGGACGCTGGGCGCCCAAGCGCTTCAGGCCGAGCAGATCGTCGCGATCTCGCGCCTCCCCGCGCGCGAAGTGCTCTACGGCCAGCTCGTCGGCGTGGTCGCCTCGCCGGTCACCGGCCTGGTGCGCACGCTCTCCGCGCTCGTCTCCGGCCTCGCGGTCGCGCTCGACCAGCTGCGCGAGAAGAAGGAGTCCGGCGAGCAGCCGGCGGCCCCCCCGGAGGGGAGCGCGGAGCCGGCGCCGGCCGTGGAGGCACATGGCGAGCACGACCAGACTGAGCCGGCGCCCGAGCGGCCGGCGATCAACGACAATCAGGCGGACGCTTCGGCACAGACCGAGACCGACACCGCCGAAGCGACCAAGGAGGACTGAACGATGGCAAGCAGCACCCAGGAGTGGATCGAGGAGCTCAAGGGCATCTCGGTGCTCGAGCTGGCCGAGCGCATCAAGGCGCTCGAGGAGGAGTTCGGCGTCTCGGCGGCGGCCGTCGCCGCTCCGGCTGCCGCTGCCGCCGGCGGTGGCGCCGCCGGCGGTGGCGAGGAGGAGGAGGGCCCCAGCACCGTCGACGTCATCCTGTCCGGCGCTGGCGACAAGAAGATCCAGGTGATCAAGGTCGTCCGTGCCGCCACCGGCCTCGGCCTGAAGGAGGCCAAGGCGCTCGTCGACGAGGCTCCCAAGCCCGTCAAGGAGGGCATCGAG
>WQXW01000381.1 GCA_009781575.1 Solirubrobacterales bacterium | reverse complement strand
CGATTATCGACGAGAGCGGTAGCGATTCGGCCATGTTCGACAACGCCCTGGAATTGCTGGTGCTGGCGGGCCGGTCGCTGCCGCACGCGGTCATGATGATGATCCCCGAGGCCTACCGCGGGCGCCGGGACATCCCCGAGGAGCTCCAGGGCTTCTACGCGTTTCACTCCTGCATGATGGAGCCGTGGGACGGCCCCGCCGCGGTGGCGTTCACCGACGGGCGGCTGGTGGGGGCCACGCTCGATCGCAACGGGCTGCGGCCGGGGCGCTGGGTGGTCACGCGGGACGGCCATGTGGTGCTGGGCTCCGAGTCGGGCCTGCTGGACGTGGACCCGGCCGATGTGGTGCGGCTCGGGCGGCTGCAGCCGGGCAAACTGTTCCTGGTCGACCTGGAGCGGGGGCGCATCGTGGCGGACGGCGAGATCAAGCACGAGGTGGCCACGCGCCGGCCGTACGGCGAGTGGTATCGCACCAGCACGGTGCACTTCTCGGAGCTGCCCACCTCGAGCGAAGTGACGCTCTCCGACCAGCCGCTGTCGGCGCGCCAGCGGCTGTTCGGCTACAGCCAGGAGGACCTGCGGGTGCTGCTCACGCCGATGGCGCTGGACGCGCTGGAGCCGGTGGGCTCGATGGGCAACGACCTCGCGCTGGCGGTGCTCTCCGAGCAGGCGCCGCCGCTGTTCTCCTACTTCAAGCAGCTCTTCGCGCAGGTGACCAACCCGCCGATCGACCCGATCCGCGAGGAGATCGTGATGAGCCTCTCCACCACGGTCGGCTCGGAGCGCAACCTCTTCGACGAGACCCCCCAGCACGCCCACCAGCTGGTGCTCGACCAGCCGATCCTGCGCAACCGGGAGCTCGAGACGCTCCGCCACGTGTCCCACGAGATCTTCGCCGCGCGCACGATCGACATCACCTGGCCGGTCGCCGATGGGCCGGAGGCGATGGCGCGCGCGCTGGACCGCATCTGCTCCGAAGCGCACCGCGCGATCGAGGAGGGCGTCAACATCATCATCCTCTCCGACCGCCAGGTCGGGCCCAGGCGCGCGCCCATCCCCTCGCTGCTGGCGGTGTCGTCGGTCCACCACCACCTGGTGCGCGAGGGCACGCGGCTGCGCGCGGGGATCATCATCGAGTCGGGCGAGCCCCGCGAGGTGCACCACATGGCGACCCTGATCGGGTACGGCGCCTCCGCGGTGAACCCCTACCTGATGTTCGAGACGCTCGATCGCCTGCTCTTCGAGGGGCGCCTGGAGCGCATGGTCGACGGCGAGCCGGTGGCGATCGACTCCGAAGAAGCCGCGCGCAACGTGGTCAAGGCGATCGGCAAGGGGCTGCTCAAGACGATCTCCAAGATGGGAATCTCCACGATCCACTCCTACTGTGGCGCGCAGATCTTCGAGGCGGTGGGGCTGGAGCGCGAGCTGATCGAGCGCCACTTCACCGGCACCGCCTCGCGCATCGGCGGCGTGGGCCTGCGCGTGCTGGCGATCGAGGCGCTGCAGCGGCTGGCGCGCGCGTACGGGGGGGCGGGCTCGGGCTCGGTCTCCGGCTCGGTTGCGACCGACGATCTGCTGCCGGTGGGCGGCGTCTACTACTGGCGGCGCGACGGCGAGCACCACATGTGGAACCCGGAGACGATCGCGCTGGTCCAGCACGCGGTGCGCTCGGCCAACGGCAACGTCACCGCCGCGCTGGCCGGCGATGAGGGCGCGCACGAGGAGGTGCGCGAGAGCCCGGCCTACGCCAAGTACCGCGAGTACGCGCGCATGACCAACGAAGAGGCCACGCGCAGGGCGGCGCTGCGGGGCCTGCTGCGCTTCCGCACCGGCGCGCGCGCGCCGCTGGAGCTGGAGCAGGTCGAGCCGGCGTCGGAGATCGTCAAGCGCTTCTGCACCGGCGCGATGAGCCTCGGCTCGATCTCGCGCGAGGCGCACGAGACGCTGGCGATCGCGATGAACCGCCTGGGCGGGCGCTCCAACACCGGCGAGGGCGGCGAGGACCCCGCGCGCTTCCAGCCCGACCCCAACGGCGACCGCCGGCGCTCGGCGATCAAGCAGGTCGCCTCGGGGCGCTTTGGCGTGACGATCCACTACCTGGTCAACTCCGACGAGCTGCAGATCAAGATGGCCCAGGGCGCCAAGCCGGGGGAGGGGGGGCAGCTGCCGGGCCACAAGGTCGATCGCTACATCGGCTCGATCCGCCACACCACCCCCGGCGTGGGGCTGATCTCGCCGCCGCCCCACCACGACATCTACTCGATCGAGGACCTCAAGCAGCTGATCTACGACCTGCGCTGCTCCAACCCCCGCGCGCAGGTGTCGGTCAAGCTCGTGTCCGAGGTGGGGGTCGGCACGGTGGCGGCCGGCGTGTCGAAGGCCAACGCCGACCGCGTGCTGATCTCCGGCCACGACGGCGGCACCGGCGCCTCGCCGCTCTCCTCGATCCAGTCGGCCGGCGTGCCGTGGGAGATCGGGCTGGCCGAGACCCAGCAGACGCTGCTCCTCAACGACCTGCGCAGCCGGATCACGGTCGAGGTCGACGGCCAGATGAAGACCGGGCGCGACGTCGTCATCGGCGCGCTGCTCGGGGCCGACGAGTTCGGCTTCTCGACCGCGCCGCTGATCGCGATGGGCTGCATCATGATGCGCGTCTGCCACCT
>WQXW01000380.1 GCA_009781575.1 Solirubrobacterales bacterium | reverse complement strand
GTGCACCTGACCCCGGTCGGGCCCACCGCGCGCCGGCTCGAGCAGCAGCGCGGGCTCGAGTGGGGTCCCGCCCACGCCCGCGCGCGGGCGCGGGTCCAGCGCGCGCTCGCGCGGCGGGTGGGGCCGCGGCCCGACAGGACCGCCGCGCTGGCGGTGTGGCTGGGGATCGCGCTGCTCGTGGCGGCGCTGCTCAGCGCGCACGGCTGATCGGGACGGCCATCCTCTAAGGTCACGGGCCGAATGGCGGAGCGGCCCAGCACAGCGGAGGATGTCACGCGCCTCGTGCGGGAGCGCGAGATCCGTTTCATCCGCTTCTGGTTCACCGACATCCTGGGCCAGCTGAAGTCGTTCTCGATCAACGCCCAGGAACTGGAGGACGCGTTCGAGGCGGGCATGGGCTTCGACGGCTCCTCGATCACCGGGTTCAACGCGATCGAGGAGTCGGACATGATCGCGATGCCCGACCCCTCCACCTTCGCGGTGCTGCCCTGGCGCCCCGAAGCGCAGGGCGTGGGGAGGATGTTCTGCGACGTGATCACGCCGGAGCGCGAGCCCTACGAGGGCGATCCCCGCCACGTGCTGCGCCGCGCGCTGGAGCGCGCGCACGCGATGGGCTTCGACACCTTCAACGTGGGGCCCGAGCTCGAGTACTTCCTCTTTCGCGACAGCCGCTCCACCGAGGTGCTGGACCACGGCGGCTACTTCGACCTGACCACGCTGGACGCGGGCTCCGACGTGCGCCGCGAGACGGTGCTGGCGCTCGAGCAGCTGGGCATACACGTCGAGTACACCCACCACGAGGTGGGCCCCAGCCAGCACGAGATCGACATGCGCTACGCCGACGCGCTGAAGATGGCCGACGACTGCATGACCTACCGCATCACGGTCAAGGAGTACGCGATGAAGTACGGCTGGCACGCCACCTTCATGCCCAAGCCGCTGTTCGGCGAGAACGGCTCCGGCATGCACACCCACCAGTCGCTGTTCGCCGGCGATCGCAACGCGTTCTTCGACCCCGACGACCAGTACTTCCTCTCCGACGTGGGCAAGGCGTTCATCGCCGGCCAGCTGCGCCACGCGCGCGAGATCTGCTCGATCTTCGCCCAGTGGGTCAACTCCTACAAGCGCCTGGTGCCCGGCTACGAGGCGCCGGTGTACGCGGCCTGGTCGCGGCGCAACCGCTCCGCGCTGGTGCGGGTGCCGCTGTATCACCCCGGCAAGGAGCGCGCCACCCGCATGGAGCTGCGCTGCCCCGACCCCGCCTGCAATCCGTACCTCACCTTCGCGGTGCTGCTGCACGCGGGCCTGGAGGGCATCGAGAAGGGCTACGAGCTGCCGGAGCCGATGGAGAAGAACCTCTACCACCTCTCCTCCGAGGAGCGCGCGCGCCTGGGCATCGAGCAGCTGCCCGCCACGCTGGGGGAGGCGATCGAGCTGACCGCGCGCTCGGAGCTCGTGCTGCGCGCGCTGGGCGAGCACATGTTCAACCGCTACATCGAGATCAAGCGCGCCGAGTGGGAGGAGTATCGCGTGCAGGTCTCCCAGTGGGAGCTCGATCGCTACCTGGGGATCCTGTAGGCGGCCCCCGCCAGCTCGAGCAGCAGCCGTTGTGTTTTTTGTTTTGAGGATTGGTTCCGCGCGGAACGAATCCTCTTTTTGAATCCCCCAACGCTGACACAGACAGGTGTGTTCGGCAATCGACCAACGGGGTGGCTCGCGCGGCGTCAGCGGCCCGGCGCGGCTGGCTCCAGCTGCACGCGCAGCCGCGCCGGCTCGGTGACCGGCTCCAGGCAGCTCTGGCGCCGGCACACGTAGGCGGTCGCGCGTCCGTCGAGCGCCGCACGGCCCGCCAGCAGGCCCACCGCCGCCCGCCGCCCGTTGCCCTCCTCGCCGACGGCCAGCACCGTGGCGGGGCGGTGGCGCTCGCGCACGACCCGCACCAGGCGCTGCGTCTCCTCGGGGGCGCTCGCGGCGCCCACGATCGCGACCTCGCGCATCGGCGCGAGGTGCACGTGGAGGGCCAGCAGGAGGTGGCCGAAGGCGCCGGGGTGGCGCGGGGCGATCTCCGCCACCAGGCGCAGCACCGACACGGCGCGGCGCTCGTACTCGTACTCGCCGCTCAGCGCGGCCAGCCGCAGGAGGCCCAGCGCCGCGCTCGAGCCGCCGGCGGGGATGGGGGTGTCCTCGAGCTCCTTGCGCCGCGCGATCAGCCGCTCGTGGTCGGAGGCGGTCGAGTAGAAGCCGCCGTTGACCGGATCGCCGAAGCGCTCGATCATCTGGTCGGCCAGCGCGCGCGCCTCGGCGAACCAGCGCTGCTCGAAGCTCGCCTCGTACAGCGCCAGCAGCGCCTCGAGCAGGAACGCGTGGTCCTCCAGGTAGCCGTCCAGCCGCGCCTGCCCCTCGTTGAAGCTGCGCAGCAGCCGCCCGCGCTCGTCGCGCAGCTCGCCCAGCACGAACTCCGCGCAGCGGCGCGCGGCGTCCAGCAGGCGCTCGTCGCCCACCACGGCGCCGGCCTCGGCCAGCGCGGAGATCATCAGCGCGTTCCACGATGTGAGCCGCTTGGTGTCGAGCGCCGGGCGCGGCCGCGCCGCGCGCACCTGGTGCAGGCGGGCGAGGATTCGCTCCCGCGCGGCGCGGTCGGGCTCGGGCCCGCGGGCGGTGAGCACGTTGAGCCCC
>WQXW01000379.1 GCA_009781575.1 Solirubrobacterales bacterium | reverse complement strand
CGCCCTTCGGGATCGTGCCGGCGGCGCTCATGGGCATCGACGTGCGCGCGCTGCTCGGCGGCGCCGGGGAGGCGTGGCGGACCGCCATGCGGCCCGGGCGCGAGGCGCCGGCCGAGGCGCCGGCGGCGGCGCCGGCGTGGCTGTGGCTCGGCGCGGCGCTGAGCGCGCTCGCGCGCGCGGGCGCGGGCGCCGACAAGCTGACCTTCGCGGTCGCCCCGCCGCTGGCGAGCGTGGGGCTCTGGCTCGAGCAGCTCTTCGCCGAGTCCACCGGCAAGCGCCACACCGGCATCCTGCCGGTCGCCGATGAGCCGCTGGGCGAGCCGGGCGCGTACGGGAGCGACCGCGTGTTCCTCCACATACCGGTGCTCGGGCGCGACCCGGGCGAGGGCGGGCTCGAGCAGGCGATGCGCGGCCTTGCGGGCGCCGGCCACCCGGTGATCACGCTGCCGGCGGCGGGGCCGCTCGATCTCGGGCGGCTCTTTCTGCTGTCCGAGCTGGCGGTGGCCGTGGCGGGCTGGGGCCTCGAGATCAATCCCTTCGACCAGCCCAACGTGCAGGAGGCCAAGGACGCCACCAACGCGGTGCTGGCCGCGCGGGGGACGCCGCAACAGATCCGCGTGGTGGACGCGGACGAGGAGCAGCTGCGCGCGCTGCTGGCCGGCGCGGCGCCGCCGCAGTACGTGGCGCTGATGGGCTACCTCGCACCCTCCGCCGCGGTCGACCGCGCGATCGCGCGCCTGCGCGCGGTGATCCGGGACGCCACGCACGCGACCACCACGTTCGGCTACGGGCCGCGCTTTCTGCACTCGACCGGCCAGTTCCACAAGGGCGGCCCGCCGACCGGGCGCTTCCTGCAGCTGCTGCACGACGACCGGCCCCCGGATGTGGGGATCCCCGGCGAGAGTTACACATTCGATCAGCTGAAGCACGCGCAGGCGGACGGCGATCTGCAGACGCTGCGCCGCCACGGCCTGCCGGCCGAGCGGATCACGCTTGCCGGTGACGACGCGGCGGCCGCGCTCGATAGCCTCACCACCAGAATCGCCGAGCTGCTGGGCGCCGCGCCGGAAGGGCACGCGCGCGCGGCGGTCACGGAGTCCACAACCAGCCGGCCGGCGCCGGCGCAGGAGGGATCGCATGGCTGAGATCGGCTTCGTGGGGCTCGGGCGTATGGGCGGCAACATGGTGCACCGCATCCGCCGCGACTCCGAGCACACGGTGGTGGCCTACGACTCCGATAAGGCGGCGGTGGCGCGCGCGGTGCAGAGCGGCGCGAGCGGCGCGCGCTCGCTGGGCGATCTGGTCAAACGGCTCGAGACGCCGCGCATCGTGTGGGTGATGCTGCCCGCGGGCGAGGTGACCGAGCGCACGGTCAAGCGGCTGGCGGGGCTGCTCGAGCGGGGCGACACGATCGTGGACGGCGGCAACTCGCGCTGGACCGACGACAAGCGCCGCGCCAAGGAGCTGCGCGCGCCGGGGATCCACTACGTCGACGTGGGCGTGTCCGGCGGCGTGTGGGGCCTGGAGGTGGGCTACTGCATGATGGTCGGCGGGCCGCAGGGCGCGATCGGGCGGCTGGCGCCGATCCTCGATGTGCTGGCGCCGGAGACCAGCGCGGAGAGCCGCGCGGCAATCGGGCCGCGCGGGTGGTTGAGGTTCGGCCCCGCCGGCGCGGGCCACTACGTGAAGATGGTCCACAACGGGGTGGAGTACGGCCTGATGCAGGCCTACGGCGAGGGCTTCGACCTCTTCGAGCAGTGCGAGTACGAGCTCGACAACGCAAAGATCGCGCACCTGTGGAACCAGGGCTCGGTGGTGCGCTCGTGGCTGTGCGAACTGGCCGCGCGCGCGTTCGACCAGGACGGCAGCGACCTGCCGGAGCTCGAGGGCTACACCGAGGACTCCGGCGAGGGCCGCTGGACGATCGCCGACGCCACCGCGCACGACGTGCCGACCCCGGTGATCACCGCGGCGCTGTACTCGCGCCTGAGCTCGCGCGGCAACGGCGACTTCACCCACCGCGTGCTGGCGGCGCTGCGCAACCAGTTCGGCGGGCACGCGGTGCGAGAGCACCACGATGGCGCGGCGTAGAGGGTGATGGCGGTCGCGGCCACAGTGGAGGAGAATCCGCTGGTCGCCGGCCTCGAGCGGCTGCCGGTCGCGCCCACGACGCTCGTGATATTCGGCGCCACCGGCGATCTGGCGCGGCGCAAGCTGCTGCCGGCGCTCTACAACCTCGCCCACGACGGCGCGCTGCCGGAGCGCTTTCACCTCGTGGGGGTCTCGCGCCGCGAAAAGCCCCACGAGGACTACCGCGCGGAGTGCGCCGAATCGATCCGGCAGTTCTCGCGCCGGCGCCCCGACGAGGAGGTGCTGCGCAAGCTGCTCGAGGAGGTGCGCTACGTGCCGGGGGTGTTCGACGACGAGTCGGTCTACAGCGCGGTGGCGGAGACGCTCGAGCATTACGACGCGCAGGCCGGCGAGCCGCTGAACCGCATCTTCTACCTCTCCACCGCGCCGGCGTTCTTCCCGGTGATCGTCGAGGCGCTGGGGCGCGCGCGGCTGGCGCAACGCGAGCGGGCGGAAGTGCGTGTGGTGATCGAGAAGCCGTTCGGCAGCTCGCTGGCGCAGGCGCGGGAGCTCAACGCGCGCGTGCTGGCGGTGTTCGAGGAGGCGCAGGTG
>WQXW01000378.1 GCA_009781575.1 Solirubrobacterales bacterium | reverse complement strand
TTCAGGCCCAGATGTACTGCTCCATCGCCCTGCCGGCCGCGCTCAGGCGTGCCGGGGTGGCACCCTCCAGCACCGCCTGCAGGTCGAGGATGCGCGCGTCGAAGCTCCCGAGGCTGTTGCGCGCGGTCACCGCCAACGCCGGCACGCCGCCCTGACGCGCGCGCGTGGCCAGCTCGAAGGTCGCCGACTCGCGCAGGGTGGGCTCCTGCAGGCTCGGCTCGGCCACGATCAGCGCGCGGCACGCGCGCAGGCGCTCATCGAAGCGCCGCTCATCCAGCTCGGCGAGCAGCTGCTCGCGCCTGGATCCATCCCAGGTGAGCGGGCATTGGTCGAGCGAGTCGTGCCCCACACGCGCCAGGCCGCGCGCGATCGCCCCGGCCACACGCTCGGCCCCGAGCGAGCGATCGAACGAGCACGTGGCGATCAGCACGACCTCAGGGATCATGGCGATCGGCGTCACGGTCGTGCATCCTTTCAGCGGATGGCGCCGCGGGGCGAGCACGTGACGATCGAGGTGAGCGGGCGCGAGGTGCGCCTGTCCAACCCCGCCAAGGTGTACTTCCCCGCGCGGGGGTTCACCAAGCTGGATCTCGCGCGCTACTACATCGAGTGCGAGCAGCAGGTGGTGCGTCATCTGCGCGAGCGCCCCACCGTGATGAAGCGCTGGGTCAACGGGGTGCAGGGCGAGCCGTTCTTCCAGAAGCGCGTGCCCGACTCGGCGCCCGAGTGGATCGAGACCACGACCGTGACCTTTCCCAGCGGGCGCTCCGCGCGCGAGCTGGTCGCCAACGACGCCGCGCACCTGGCGTGGGGGGTGAACCTCGGCGTGATCGACTGGAACCCGTGGGCGGTGCGGCGCGCCGACCTCGACCATCCCGACGAGCTGCGCGTGGACCTCGACCCGGGGCCCGGCGTGCCGTGGGCGCAGGTGCGCGAGGTCGCGCTGTGTGTCAACGACGTGCTCACCGACCACGGGTTGCGCGGCTTTCCCAAGACCTCCGGCTCGCGCGGGATGCACGTGCTGGTCAGGATCGAGCCCCAGCGCGGCTTCACCGAGGTGCGCCGCGCGGCGCTGGCGCTGGCGCGCGAGGTGGAGCGGCGGGTGCCCGGCAGGGCGACCAGCCGCTGGTGGAAGGAGGAACGCGAGGGCGTGTTCGTCGACTACAACCAGAACGCGCGCGACCGCACGGTGGCCTCCGCCTACTCGGTGCGCGCGGTGGCCGACGCGCGCGTGTCGTGCCCGCTGCGCTGGGAGGAGGTGCCCGACGTGGAGGCCGAGGAGCTGCGCATGGACACGGTCCCCGCGCGCATCCGCGCGCACGGCGACCCGTCGGCGGCCATCGACGACACGGCCGGCTCGCTGGAGGCGCTGCTGGAGCTGGCCGCGCGGGACGAGCGCGAGGGCCTCGGCGACGCGCCCTGGCCGCCCCACTTTCGCAAGCAGCGCGGCGAGCCGCCCCGCGTGCAACCCAGCCGCCGGCGTGCGTGAGCGCGGAAGCCGGTGAGCCGGTGAGCCTGTGAGCCTGTGAGCCCATGAGCGCATGAGCCTGCCGCTTTCACCGCCGCTGGCCCCGCAGCTGGCGCTCTCGCGCCGCGAGCTGCCGGTGGGCGAGCAGTACTGCTACGAGGTCAAGCTCGACGGCTTTCGCTGTGTCGCGTTCGTGGACGGCGAGGAGCTCGCGCTCCAGTCCCGCAACGGGCGCCCACTGGGACGCTACTTCCCCGAGCTGCGCCCGCCCGCCGGGCGGTACGTGCTGGACGGCGAGATCGTGGTGCGCGGCGGGGACGGGCGCGAGGACTTCGACGCGCTGGGCCAGCGGATCCACCCGGCGGCCTCCCGCATCGCGCTGCTGTCCGAGCAGACCCCCGCGGTGTACGTGGCGTTCGACCTGCTGGCGCTGGACGACGAGCCACTGCTGGAGCGCCCCTTCGAGGAGCGGCGCGCGCGCCTGGAGCAGCTGCTCGCGCACGAGCGCTTCGCCGGGGCGCCGCTCGAGCTGATGGAGTCGGTGCGCGATCCCGCCCGCGCGCGTGTGTGGCTGGCGGAGGCCGAGGGCGCGATCGCCAAGGAGCGCACCGCGCCCTACCGCCCGGGAGAGCGGCGGGGGATGGTCAAGGTCAAGCGCGTGCGCACGATCGACGCGGTGGTGGCCGGCTGGCGGCCCGGCAAGGAGCCCCAGACGGTGGGCGCGCTGATCCTCGCGCTGTACGACGGGCCGCGGCTGCGCGTGGTGGGCCACTGCTCTGGGCTGTCGGCCGCGGAGAAGCGCCGGTTGGTGGGCTTTCTGGAGCCCTACCAGACGGGCGAGCGCGGCTCCGGGGAGCCCAGCCGCTGGAGCGCGGGGCGCGAGCTGGAGTGGGTCGCGCTGCGCCCCGAGCTGGTGGTCGAGATCGACTTCGACCACGTCTCGGGGGGGCGCATCCGCCACGGCGCGCGGCTGCGGCGCTGGCGCGAGGACAAGGACCCCCGCCAGTGCAGCTTCGATCAGCTGGGCTAGAGTCACGCTCGATGTCCAGCGAGAGCGCCACCCCGCCCGACAACGCCACGGTCGCGGAGGAGGAGTACCTGCAGAGCCTCTTCTGGCTGCAGGAGGCGGGTCTGCCGACGACCGCGGCCAACCTGGCGCGCGCGATGCAGCTCTCCCAGCCCACCGTGCACGAGATGGTGGGGCGTCTGGAGCGCGACGGCTACATC
>WQXW01000377.1 GCA_009781575.1 Solirubrobacterales bacterium | reverse complement strand
TTTGTTTTTTGGATTCGTTCCGCGCGGAACGAATCCTCAAAACAAATCCCCCAACGGAGCCCTCCGACAAGCGTATTCGAGACCGCGCCGGATTTCCGCAAAGTGCGGATTTCTATGGTGCCCGCGTGAGCCCAAGCGGCGCGGGAGGCCTCTGGTCGGCCCGGGCCATCACGCGCCGGCAGCGGCGGTCGAGGTAGTGGACCGCCAGCCAGTAGTGGCGAAAGGCCGGGTTGCGCGTCTCGCGCAGGTGGTAGCGGCGGTAGATCTGCTGGACGATCACCGCCAGGCGGAAGAGGCCGAACACCTCGTAGAAGGTCCACCCCTCCACGCGCAGGCCGGTGCGCGCGGCGTAGGCGCGCACCACCTCCTCGCGCGTCAGCATGCCCGGCAGGTGCGTGGGCTGGCGCCGCAGCGCCTGCATGCCGCGACCGTCGTCGCGCTGCACCCAGTAGGCCAGCGCGCCGCCGAGGTCCATGAGCGGATCTCCGATCGTCGCCATCTCCCAGTCCAGCACGCCCACGATGCCACGCGGATCGTGGGGGTCCAGCACGAGGTTGTCCAGGCGGTAGTCGTTGTGGATCACGCAGCGGCGCACGTCCTGCGGCCGGCGCTCCGCCAGCCACGCCATCACGCGCTCGAAGGACGGCACGTTCCAGGTGCGCGCCCGCCGGTACCGCTCGCTCCATCCCTCCACCTGGCGTCGCACGTAGCCCTCGCCACGGTCCAGGTCCGCCAGGCCCGCCGCCACCGGGTCCACCGCGTGGAGCTCCGCCAGCCGCGCGATCGCCGCTTCGCACAGCGCGCGCGCCGCCGGCGCCTCCAGCTGCACCGCTCGCGGCACACGTCCACGCAGGATCGTGCCCCGCAGGCGCTCCATCACGTAGAACTCGCTGCCGATCACACCCGGATCGCTGCACAGGCCGACCATGCGCGGCACGAACGGGAAGCTCCCCGCCAGCGCGCGCTGGATGCGAAACTCGCGCGCCACATCGTGCGCCGACACCGCCTTGGCGCCCGCCGGCGGGCGGCGCAGCACCAGCTCGCGGCCGGGGTAGCGCAGCAGGTAGGTCAGGTTGGACGCCCCGCCCGAGAACTGCCCCACCCGCGGCGGTCCCTCGAGGCCAGGCTCGCGCTCCACCAGCCACGCGTGGAGCGCCGCCACATCGAACGCGTCCTCCGCGCGCACCTCGCCCGCGCGATCGCCGCCCGCCGGGGCCTCGCCCGCGGCGGCCCGGTGCGCCGGGGCCCGGCCCGCGGAGGCCCGGTGCACGCCGGTCAGGATGCCCAACTGCCCTTGCCGTGGCGCGCCAGCTCGAGGCGCGCCACCACGCCGCGGTGCACCTCGTCGGGGCCGTCGGCGAGGCGGAGCGCGCGCGCCACTGTCCACGCCGCGCCCAGCGGCAGGTCGTCGCTCAGACCCGCGCCGCCGTGCAGCTGGATCGCCATGTCCACCACGCGCTGCGCCATGTTGGGGGTGGCCACCTTGATCTGCGACACCGCGCCCAGCGCCTCCGGCGCCCGGCGGTCGACCAGCCACGCCGCGTGCCACACGTGCACACGCGCCTGGTCGATTGCGATGCGCGCGTCGGCGATCCGCTCGCGGTTGCCCCCCAAGTTGGCCAGCGGCTTGCCGAACGCCACGCGCTCGCTCGCGCGCCGGCAGGCGAGCTCCAGCGCCAGCTCCGCCAGGCCGATCAGGCGCATGCAGTGGTGGATCCGGCCGGGGCCCAGGCGGGCCTGGGCGATCGTGAACGCCTGACCGGGGCCGCCGATGATCGCGTCCACCGGCAGGCGCACGTCGGTGAACGACACCTCGCCGTGTCCGCCCGGCGCGTCCACGAAGCCCATGGTCGACAACATGCGCTCCACCTTCACGCCCTCCGTGGCCAGCGGCACCAGCACCATCGAGTGCTGGTGGTAGCGGTCGGCCTGCGGGTCGGTGAGGCCCATGAAGATCGCCACCTCGCAGCGCGGATGGCCCACGCCGCTGCTCCACCACTTGCGCCCGTCCACCACCACCTCCTCGCCCTCCACGCGCGCGGTGGCCTGCATGTTGGTCGCGTCCGAGGAGGCCACCTCGGGCTCGGTCATGCAGAACGCCGAGCGGATCCGCCCCTCCAGCAGCGGCACCAGCCAGCGCTCGCGCTGCTCCGGCGATCCAAACCCCGCCAACACCTCCATGTTGCCGCTGTCGGGCGCGCTGCAGTTGAACACCTCGCTGGCGATGATCGAGCGGCCCATGCGCTCCGCCAGCGGCGCGTACTCCACGTTGCTCAGCCCCGCGCCGTGCTCCTCGTCGGGCATGAACAGGTTCCAGAGGCCCTGCGCGCGCGCCTTCTCCTTGAGCTCGTCGAGCACCGGCAGCGCCACGAAGGGATCCTCGCGCGCGAGCAGCTCTCGCAGATAGCCCTCCTCGCGCGGCGCGATCTCCTGCTCGATGAACGCCCCCACTCGCTCGAGCAGCTCGCGCGCACGGGGGGAGTGCTCGAAGTCCATCGCGCGCTCGACCCTACCGCGCCTCGGCCAGCACCCGCTCGATGTAGGGGTCCAGCAGCGTGGTGATCGACGCCGCCGACATCGCGGTGTCGGTGGTCGGCAGCACCGCGTGGCTGATCGCCAGCCGCACCAGGCACTCGGACAGGAGCTCCGCCTGCGCACGCGCCACCTGGGGCCAGCCGCCGAGGATGATGTCCGCCA
>WQXW01000376.1 GCA_009781575.1 Solirubrobacterales bacterium | reverse complement strand
TGCCCTTGCCCTTGCGCCGTCCCTTGCCGGCGAACTCCGAGAACGCCGCGATGCCCCCGGCCCCCCCGTCCGCGCCGACGCGCATGAACAGCGCAAACAGGCACACCAGCAGCAGGATCGGCAGCAGAAACTGCACGAGGATCGCGCGCGGCGCCTTGCCGGACTGCTGATCCACGGTCACCACCACGCCGGCGCGGGTGAGCGTCTGCAGGAGGCCCTGCGTCTGCGCCCCCGACACCGGGTAGGCGGCCCAGTATTCGAGCCGCGCGCTCGCCGGCAGCGGCGCGTCCGGCGACGTCGTGTTGGCCCGCCCCGCGCGGATCGCCGCGAGCGGCCTGCGCAGGCGGATCTCCACGCGACTGTCGTGATCGAGCATCACGGCGCTCACGACCTGCCTTCGTTCGGCGAGCGAGACGACCTCGCTGATCGGCAGTTCCGCCCCGTGGCTGGAGGGTCCGATCGACCCCAGCAGCACGAAGAACGCGGTGGCCAGCGCCGCCGACGCCACCACCAGGAACAGCGCCAGCTTGTCGCGCAACACCACGCGGCGCGCCGCGCCCGCGAGCTCTCGCGCGCGCACCAGCAGGGGATTGCGCCGCTGCGCGAGCCCCGAGCGCACCGGCGCCGCGCCGGAGGGCGGCGGGACCGCCTCGGCCCGACCGCGCCCGTTCGACGGCTGCGCGCCGGAGCCACGGCCACCGGGTGGCGGGCCCAGCGGTTGGGTGGATTCGTGGTCGCTCATCGCAGCTCGCCACCCTCGCCCCGCACCCCGAGCGCGGATGTCATCCCACGCGCAGATGTAATCCGGTGCGCAGATGTCATCCGGCGCGAATATATTCGCGACCCCGCCGGGACTCCAGAGGCCGGTAACAGATACTCGTCCCGCGCCGCGCGACGCACGTCAGGGCCGCCTTCCGCTCGAGTGGGTGCGCGCGTACGCGTGGCGCGAGGGCCGCCGCGTGCGGCCGCGGCTGCCGCTGCGGCTGCGGCCGCGGTTGCGGCCCGCCCCGCTGCGCCCGATCGCAAAGCCCGCGCCGGCGAGCACCGCGACCAGCGCGAGCAGCGGGACCGGTCCCGGCCAGGGGGGTTCGCCGTGGCGGTAGGCGCTGAACTGACTGCTCGCGGTCTCCTCCGCCGAGTCCTCTTCTTCTTCGCTCTGCGCCGCCGCCATCGGCTCGAACACCGCGGAGGTCCCGGTCGGCGGCGACGGTCGCGCGGCGGCGGGCGTGGGCGGCGGCACGATCGCCGGCACCGCCGCGAGCAGCGGCGGCTGGGCGAAGAACGGCGCCGGGCCCGGGACGGGCGCCGGCGCCGGCGCCGGCGCCGGCGCGGGTGCGGGGGGCGCCGGCACGGGCGCCGGGAGCGGCGCGGGCGGGGGCGGCGCCGCCGGCAGAGGCGCCTGCACCTTGGGGCTCAGCGGCGGCAGCGAGGTCGCCGGCGCGATCGGCGGCGGGGTGAAGCTCGCCCCGCCCGGGCGGACCGCGCGGGGCGGATTGCGCAACGGCACCGTGCCACACGGGTACTCCACCGAGCCGCCCAGCACGGTCACGGGCTCGGAGTAGGTCAGCCCGCCGGTCGTGACCGACACGGTCGTGGTGCCTTCGTTGAACGCGCACAGCAGGCCTGAATGGGAGTCGGGCACCGGCAGCCGGTTGGGGCCGAGCTCCACCTGGCGCGGGTCCGCCGACGCGGGGTCGTGCGCCACGAAGTCGGCGATGTCGGGGTTGGAGGAGGTGAAGGTGTATTCCAGCGGCACTTCGTCGGCGCAGTTGGGCCCCTGGCAGTCGAAGGGGATCGGGTCGTAGGGGTCGGGGCCAGCCGCTTCGAGCCCTTCGGCGCCTTCGTCGATCGCCACGCCGCCCAACGGACGGCGCGCAAGCGCGTCGAACAGCGCGACCTGGCTGCGGTGCAGCCTCACGCCGTCGGTTGCGTCGAGCGCGAGCTGGGCGATGTTCGGCACCGCCCTGACCGTCACGGGGGCGACATTGGTGGCGGGGTTGCGCGCCGCCGCGTCCACACTCGCGAGCAGAAAGGCGCTCGAGCCGAGCGCGTCCGCTTCGCTCGCGTTCGGCGGCTTGACGTATCCGAGGGTGCCGGTGCCGTATGCGGGAACCCCGCCGGCCCCGTAGGCGATCGTGCTCCTCACGTTGGCGCCGGGGTAGTCGAAGAAGTAGGCCGACGCGCCCCCCTGCGCCAGCAGCGCCGACACCGCCGCGCCGTCCTTTGCGATATGCACTTCCTGGCGGGCGCTGGCGGCATTTTGGTCGGGCTCGCGAAAGCCCAGCGAGTCGTTGCCCAGCACGATCGCGGGCGTGTGCTCCCCGCGGGCCAGCGCGAGCTGGCCTTCGAGCCAGGCGCGCTGTTCCGCCCCCAGTTCCGCGCCGGAGAAGTCGAGCACGATCACCCTCACGGTGCCGCCCGCGCCGGGGGAGTCGAAGGCGTAAGCGGCCGTGTTCGGCGGCCCCGCGCCCACGCCGGGGGGGACGACCGTCTGCGCGAAGGCCCCGATGCCGCCACCAGTCGGGGAGGAGTCGGCGGCGGAGGCGGCCGCGTACGCCGGCAGCGCGCCTGCGCCGGGCGCCAGCAGGCTCGCGTAGCGGGCCAGCTCGCGCGGAAACGCTTCGGCGCCGAGCGGCTGTGCCAGCCGCCCTCCGGTGTACAGAAAGGCGTGCACCGCCCCGGCGGAGCCGGCGGCGAT
>WQXW01000375.1 GCA_009781575.1 Solirubrobacterales bacterium | reverse complement strand
GCGATCGGCAGCGACTCGCAGGTGCGGATCGACCCGTTCGAGGAGGCGCGCGAGCTGGAGACGCTCTCGCGCCGCGAGCGTGAGCTGCGCGCCGGGCTGCTGGCGCACACCGGCGACCTCTGGGAGGAGCTGTGCCGCAACGGGCACCGGAGCCTGGGCTCGTCCCCGGATCTGACCGTTCGCGTCGACCGCGACCACCCCGATCTGCGCGGTGTCGAACTACAGGACCTGTCGCGCGCGCTCGTGACCTGCGCGTCGGCGGGCGTGGTCAGCTGAACCGCGCCCCGGGGCGGTCGTTCAGCTGAGCGGTCCGGTCACCGACTCGGCGGCGGCGACCACGGCGCCGGAGCGCACCAGCGCGACCGCAGCGTCGATCTCCGGTGCGAGCTCGCGGTCCGGGCCGACCCCGGCGATCTCCGCGCGCAGGCGGTCGCGGACCGCGGCGCCGGCCGGGGCGGGCGCGAGCGGGGCGCGTAGATCGAGCCCGCGGACGCCGGTCATCAGTTCGATCGCGAGCACCCGCTCGAGCCCGTCGATCGCGCGGCGCAGCTTGCGGCCGGCGGCCCAGCCCATCGACACGTGGTCCTCCTGCATCGCCGAGCTGGGGATCGAGTCGACCGACGCGGGCGCCGCGAGCCGCTTGAGCTCCGCGACGATCCCGGCCTGCGTGTACTGGGCGATCATCAGCCCCGAGTCGACGCCGGGATCGTGGGCCAGAAACGGTGGCAGCCCGTGGCTGCGACCGGCATCGAGGAAGCGGTCGCTGCGGCGCTCGGAGATGCTCGCCAGATCGGCGACCGCGATCGCCAGGAAGTCGAGCGCATAGCCGACCGGCGCGCCGTGGAAGTTGCCGTTGGACTCGAGCCGCCCGTCGGCCGTGATCACCGGGTTGTCGATCGCGGCGCCCAGCTCCCGGTTGGCGACGAGCGTCGCGTGCGCGAGCGTGTCGCGCGCGGCACCGGCGACCGCCGGCGCGCAGCGCAGCGAATAGGCGTCCTGAACGCGCGGGTCCTCGGGCCCGCGGTGGCTCTCGACCAGCGGGCTGCCGGCCAGCAGCGCACGCAGGTTCGCGGCCGAGGCGATCTGCCCCGGCTGGCCACGAAGCTCCTGCAGGTCCGCGGCGAACACCCTGTCGGTGCCGAGCAGCGCCTCGACGCTGATCGCGGCGGCGATGTCAGCGACCTTGAGCAGGCGCTCGAGGTCATGGATCGCCAGCACCAGCATTCCCAGCATGCCGTCGGTGCCGTTGATCAGCGCGAGCCCCTCCTTCTCGGCCAGGACGATCGGTTCGATCCCGGCGGCGGCGAGCGCTTCCGCCGCCGCCGTCCGGGCCCCGCTCCGGTCACGCACATCACCCTCGCCCATAAGGGCCAGCGCGCAGTGCGCGAGCGGGGCGAGATCACCCGAGCAGCCGAGCGAGCCGTACTCGCCGATGATCGGCGTGATTCCGGCGGTGAGCATCCCCGCATAGGCCAGCGCGGTCTGCTCGCGGACCCCGGTGCGGCCGGTGGCGAGTGTCGAGAGCCGCAGCAGCATCATCGCCCGCACCACCTCGCGCTCGATCTCGGCGCCGCTTGAGGCGGCGTGACTGCGGATCAGCGAGCGCTGCAGGTCGGTGCGGCGCTGCGGCGGTATGTGGCGCAGCGCGAGCGCGCCGAAACCGGTCGACACCCCATAGTGCGGACGCGTGTCCTGTGCCAGGGCATCGACGATCTCACGGCCGGCGCGGATCGCGCCGCGCGCCTCTGGCGTGAGCTCGACGACGGCGTCCTCGCGCGCGACGGCCACGAGCTCCGTGAAGCTGACGGCGCCGGTGCCAACCGCCACGGTCATGTCTGCGCTCCCCGCTCGAGCGCGGCCGCGAGCGCGTCCAGCCGGGCCGGCGAATCGACCAGCAGGTCCCCGCCGGGATGGTGCACGCGCGTGAGCCGGTACGCGGAGGCGGTGCCGCCGCCGAGCGCGCCGGAGGCCCCGCGCAGGTCCACCGCCTGGGCGGCGCACAGCAGTTCCACGGCCGCGAGGCGCGAGGCGAGGCCGGCCATCTGATGCAGCCTGGCGGCCGCGACCGGGGCCATCGTGATCCGGTCCTCGATCCCCTCCGCGATCGAGGAGGTCGGCTGCTCCAGCGTGACCGGCTGCGCGAGCAGCCGCGCCTCGGCCGCGATCGAGGCGGCGCCGTGGCCGGCGATCGCGAGGCCGTCGTGCGGGTCGCCCGGCCGCGAGCGCAGGCCGGCGGCCAGGCCGGTGAACTTCGGATCGAGCAGCTTCTGCACGCGCTCGCACGCGATCGTGACCGCGCCGGCCAGCGCCAGGCGGGCGTAATCGAGCGCCTGCGCCACGGGCGCGATCTCGTGGCCGCCGGTGGAGATCGCGCGGTCCTCATCGACCAGCACCAGTGGGGTGTCACCGGAGGAGGCGAGCTCGATCGACAGGACCGCGTGCAGGTGATCGAGCGCGTCGTGCGCGGCGCCGAGCGTCTGGGCCAGGCCCTTGAAGCACAGTGGATCCTGCAGGTTGCGCGGCTGGGTGTGGCCGGTGGCCAGCGGGCCACCGGCCAGCAGGGCGAGAATCCGGGCGCGTGTGCGCTCGGCGCCCGGGTAGGGCCGCACCCTTGCGACCGCGGGATGCAGCGCGTCGACGTTCCCGAGCACCGCCTCGTAGGCGAGCGCGGCGGCCAGCTCGCTTGCGGCCAGCGCCACCCGCG
>WQXW01000374.1 GCA_009781575.1 Solirubrobacterales bacterium | reverse complement strand
GGCGGCGCGTCGGCGCGTCGGCGCGGCGGCGCGGGGAAGGCGAAGGCTCGGGCAGGGACCTCCGGCGGGGCACGCACCTCCGGCGGGGCACGCACCTCCGGCGCGGGCACCGCATAGCGCGGCGCGATCGCGCGCTCGACGGGGCGCGTGGGGGTTCTGCCGGCACCCGCGCCAGCGGTGCGGGGGTCGAGCACCGGCCGTTCGGTGTTTTGTTTTTAGGATTGGTTCCGCGCGGAACCAATCCTCTTTTTGAATCCCCCAACGGCACCTCAGACGGGTGTGTTCGAGACCGAGGCCGCGGGGCCCAGGTTGCGGGGGGCCCGATCGCGCGATCCGCCAAGCGCGCGGCTCCCGGGCGCGATAATGGGGGCCGCATGGACGGCGAGCGATTCGCGATCGCGCACGTGACACCCCACCCGTGGGAGGCGCGGGGGAGCGAGGTCAACGCATACGTGGAGGGCGTGGCGCGCGAGCTGTCGGCGCGCGGTCATCGGGTGCTCGTGCTGGCGCCGTCGCTGTCCCAGGAGAGGGTTCGCGCCTGCCGGCGCGCATTGCGCGGCGTTCGCGGTGAGCCACAGCGGCTGCTGGAGGGAACGGATCGTGGCGAGCCGAAGGTGCTGGCCGTGGGGGAGGCGCTGGAGATGCCCGGCGGCGGGTCCTCGCGGCTGCGCCGGCCGCCATCGCTGCCAATCGACGTGGCGCGCACGATCGAGGAGCTGTTGCGCGTGCTGGAGCTGGACTTCGTGCACGTGCACGAGCCGTTTGCGCCGAGCGCGTCCAACGCGGCGCTGCGCCACTCGCGTGCGCTCAACGTGGCCACCTTCCACGAGCCGACCGAGCGACTGCTGTCGACGCTCCTGGCGAGGCGGGTGGTGGAGACCTTCTTCGGGCGCCTGGACGCGCGCACCGCGAGCCGCGCCAGCACGGCGAGGCTGATGGCACGCTACTTCCCGGCGGAGTACGAGCTGGTCGAGCCGGCGGGAGCGCGCGAGGGGCGGGAGGCACGCGAGGGGCGGGCGGCACGCGAGGGGCGGGAGGCGCGCGGGCGCGGGCGCGGCTGGGCGCAGGTGGCGCGCGAGCTGGAGGCGATCTACGGGAGCGTGGCCGCGCGCAGGCACCCGGCGCGGGGCAACGCGTCGGTGCGAGCGCGGGTGGAGCGCAGGGGGCTGATCGACGTGGACCTGCACATGCACACCGACCACTCCTACGACTGCGAAACCCCGGTGGAGGTGCTGCTGGGGGCGGCGCGCGAGCAGGGGCTGGGGGCGATCGCGGTGACCGACCACAACGAGATCTCGGGCGCGAGGGAGGCGCGCGAGAAGGCGGCGGGCAGCGGGGTGAAGGTGATCGTGGGCGAGGAGGTCAAGACCGCGTGCCAGGGCGAGGTGATCGGGCTGTTCATCGAGGAGAGGATCCCGCGGGGGCTGAGCCTGCAGGAGACGGTGGCGGAGATCAAGCGCCAGGGCGGGCTGGTGTACGTGCCGCACCCGTTCGACCGGCTGCACGCGGTGCCCGACTACGGCCACCTGCGGGAGATCCTCGACGAGATCGACGCGATCGAGGTGTTCAACCCGCGCGTGGCGATTGGCGCGTTCAACGAGGAGGCGGTGCGGTTCGCGGGCAAGTACCGCATCGTGGCGGGCGCGGGCTCGGACTCGCACGTGGCGCAGGGGCTGGGCTCGGTGAGGATCAGGATGCACGACTTCGACGGCCCGCAGGAGTTCGTGGAGTCGCTGCGCGAGGCGGACATCTCGACGCGCCCCACCAGCCTGCTGTACGTGCAGGCGCTGAAGTTCCTGCAGACGCGCGCGATGCCGGAGTCGGCGCGGCGGGCGCGGCGCGCGCGGCGGGTGCGGCGCGCGGAACGGCCGCCCCGGCGGTGAGCGAGCCGCAAGCGGGGATGCACGGGCAAGGACAAGGCGAGCGCCCGTCAAATCCCGCGTCGATGCCGATCACCGACGACGAGATCCGCGAGAAGTACCTGGAGCGCGCGATCCGCGAGCTGAACGCGCTGACGCGCGAGTTGCAGGGCTGCACGCTGTGCGACCGCGGCCAGCTGATGCCGGTGCTGGGCTCGGGCCACCCCCAGGCGGACATCATGCTGGTCAAGCACGCGCCGGTGCTCTCGGAGATCGAAGAGGGTGTGGCCTTCTACGGGCGCGCGGGCGGCGCGCTGATGAAGTCGCTCAAGCGCCTGGCGATCGACCCGCTGGCGGTGTACGGCACGCTGTGCGTGAAGTGCCCCCTGAGCGACCCCTCGGAGGCCGACTTCGCGTGCGTGTCGCGACTGGTGGAGGAGATCGAGATCGTGCAGCCCCGGATCGTGGTGATGATGGGCGAGGACGCGCTGGCCACGCTGAACGAGCTGGAGATCCCGCTGGCGCAGCCGCTGCGCGCGCGCGTGGGCGAGCTGCAGCGACTCACCCCCGCGATCGACGCGCTGCTGGTGCCCAACATCGACGACTCGCTGGACGAACAGCGGGCCAAGCGCGCCTTCTGGGCGGCGTTCCGCACGCTGGGCGAGTGGTACGAGGCGCAGCCGCCCTATTGAAGCAGCCGTTGCGTGTTTTGTTTTTTGGATTCGTTCCGCGCGGAACGAATCCTCAAAACAAATCCCCCAACGGCCCCTCAGACAGGTGTGTTCGAGGCCGCACTGACGTCGAATCGGGGTCTCCCCGCTGTTCCGGTCGGCGCATGCGCCGACCG
>WQXW01000373.1 GCA_009781575.1 Solirubrobacterales bacterium | reverse complement strand
TGCGTCTCGCGGGCTCGCGTTCAGGGCGGCACGCGGCCTCGAACACATGCGTCCGAGGCGCCGTTGGGGGATTTGTTTTGAGGATTCGTTCCGCACGGAACGAATCCCAAAAACAAAAAACGCAACGGACGCTGCTCGGGCGGCACCGCTGGGGCGGTGGAGCGTGCGCCCGCGCATTTTGCGGGAATCTCACCGCCGGCTGGGTCGCTCAGCGGACGACGCGCAGGGCGCCGTCGCGCACCGACAGCGTGAGGCGACCGGAGATCAGGTCGAGCAGCTCCTCGCCCACCAGCGCTCGCCGCCAGCCCTGCAGGGTCCGCACGGAAGGCTCCGGATCGCCCCGCCGGGTGGCCGCGACGATCGCCTGGAGGTCCGCGCGCGCGGCGATCAGTTCGTAGGCCACGTCCGCCTCGGCGGCGCGCGCGCGTACCAGCGCCTCGCTCAGGGCGATCAGGGGGGCGTCGGAGGGGTCGGGCGGGCTCGGGCGCTCGCGCTCGAGCAGCGGCTCGGGCGCGCGACCCACGCTGTGGTCCACCGAGGCCAGGATCTCCTTGCCGAGGCTGCGCAGCGAGCCCGGGTTGACGCCGCGGATCTCGTGCAGGCGCTCCGGGGAGCGGGGACGGCGCTTGGCGATCTCGACCAGCACCGCGTCGCTCAGCACCGTCTGCACCGGGCGGTCCTGGCGCGCGGCGGTGCGCTCGCGCCACTCCACCAGCTCCCGTGCCAACGACTGCGACGCGGGGCTCAGGGTGCGGATGCGCGGCAGGCGCGCGAAGATCGCCTCCGGGTCGCGCTCGTCGCTGGCTCGCTGCAGGGGCGCGCACTCCTCGTAGGCCCACTCCAGCCGGCCCAGCGCGCGCAGGCGCCGCTTGAGCTCGCCGCTCAGCTCGAGCAGGTGCAGCACGTCCTCGCGCGCGTACAACAGCTGCTCGCCACTCAGCGGCCGGCGGTCCCAGCGCGTGAAGCTCGCGCTCTTGTGCAACCTCACGCCCGCCAGCCGCGCCAGCAGGGTCTCATAGGATGCCTGCGCCGGCATGCCCGCGAACCCCGCCGCGACCTGGGTGTCGAATACCGATGTCACCTCGGTGCGCAGCTCGCGCCGCAACAGCGCGATGTCCTGGCGCCCCGCGTGCACCACGATCTCCACCGCGGGGTCCGCCAGCACCGCCGCCAGCGCGCTCCATTCCTGGCCGCCCCGCAGCGGGTCCACGATCGCGATCAGCGGCGCGCGCATCAGCGGCGCGCGCGAGTCGTCGGGCGCGGCCAGCTGCACCAGACACAGCAGCGTGCGATACCTCCGCTCGCCCATGAACTCGGTGTCCAGCGCGAGCTCCCCCGCGGCGCGGGCCCGGGTGAGCACCTGCGCCAGCGACCGATCGCCCGCGTTCATACGGTGGCGCGCTCCGGCCGCTCCGGCCGGGGCGCCTGCTCTGCGCCGACCTCCGCCGGCTCCAGGCGCAGCACGAAGCGCGCGCCGCCGCGCTCGCCGGGGTGGGCGCCGCCCTGCGCGCCGGCGTACGCGCCGCCGCGCTCGCCCGGGGGGTCCGGGAGCAGCTCCAACATGCCTCCCATGCGCTGCGCCAGCTCGCGTCCGATCGCCAGGCCCAGGCCGAAGCCGCTGCTCCCGCCCGTCGCGCTGCCGCGCATGAACCGTTCGAAGATCACGTCGCGCTCCGCGGGGTCCACGCCCGGGCCGCGATCGGCCACTTCGATCGTCGCGCGCTGCAGGCCGGTCGCCGTGCGCAGGTCGACCTGTGAGCCCGGCGGCGCCACGCGCAGCGCGTTGTCCAGCAGGATCCGCACGATCCGCGCCACCGCGCCCGGATCGCCCAGCGCCCAGCAGGGCTCCGCCGCCCGCCTGAGGTTGATCGTCACGTGGCGGTGGGCGGCCGCCAGCTCGAACTCGGCCGCCACCGCGCGGCACAGCTCGCCCAGCTCCAGCGGCTCGTTGCGCAGCTCCACCTCCGCGTCCAGGCGGCTGAGGTCGAGCAGATCGGAGGCCAGCCGCGAGAGGCGGCGCGACTGCTCGCGCGCGCGCGCCGTGCGCTCGCGCGCGTCTTCCAGGTCCAGGTGCTCGGCGCTCAGATCTTCCTCCAGCAGCTCCAGCAGGCCGTCCAGCGAGGCCAGCGGGGTGCGCAGCTCGTGCGACGCGGTCGCCACGAACGCGCGCCGCGCGGTCTCCTGGCGGTGCAGGCGCCCCTGCATGCCCGCGAACGCGCGCGCCAGCTCCCCGATCTCATCGCGCGAGCTGTCGCTGTGCACCGGCGCGTCCAGGCCCGCGCGCTCCAGCTCGCGCGTGGCGTCGCGCAGCCGCTCCAGGCGGCGCAACAGGGTGCTCGCCAGCCCCACGCCCAGGATCAGCGCGATCAGGAGGCCCGCGCCCGCGGCCTCGATGAACGCGCCCCTCACCACGTTGAACGCCGACGCCACATACTGCAGGCGCTTCTGCACGATCACCACGTAGTGGCGGCGGGCGATGTGCACGCGCTCCGCCGCGATCAGCTCATCGCCCACCATCGAGTGCACGACCCTCCCTCCGTCGAGCGCCCTGCGCGCCTCGGGGAAGTACGGCTGCAGGTTGAGGTCGCGCCCGATCGTCGGGTACACGACGTCGAGGGTGCTGTCGAGGATCGTGACCTGGCCGCCCGAGCGCCGCCGCAGCTGCACCACCGCCTGCTCCAGTTCGCGCGCGTTGGGCGCGCCGGTC
>WQXW01000372.1 GCA_009781575.1 Solirubrobacterales bacterium | reverse complement strand
GACGTCGCCCGCCGCGTACAGCCCCGGCACGCTGGTGCGGCCGTGCAGGTCAGTGAGCACCCCGCCGCAGTGATAGTGCGCGGCCGGGGCGACCGGGACCGGCTCCTGGGTCGGGTCCAGGCCCGCCTCGCGCAATGCTCCGACGACGTTTGGGAACAGGGCCGGATCGATCGCGCGCATGTCGAGGCTGACCGAGCGCTCGCCCGTCTGGCCGAGGCGCTCCCAGATCGCGCGCGAGACCTCATCGCGCGGGAGCAGCTCGTCGACGAAGCGCTCGCCGGCCGCGTCGAGCAGTGTGGCGCCCTCGCCGCGGATCGCCTCGGTGATCAGGAAGCCTTCCCGGCCGGGGACTCCGATCACGGCGGTTGGGTGGAACTGCACGAACTCCAAGTCCGCCAGCTCGGCGCCGGCCGCGTGCGCGAGCATCAGGCCCTGGCCGACCGAGCCGGGCGGGTTGGTAGTGCGCGCCCACAGCGCCGCGGCGCCGCCGGTGCTGAGGATGACCGCGCGCGCGTGTGCGTGCCGGACGAGCGCGTGGCCGTTGGTGCTGTAGCCGACGCCGCGACAGCGATCTCCGTCCAGTAGCAGGGCGGACATGCGCGCGCCCTCGATCACCTGCACCCGCTCGTGCGCGACCACCAGAGCCGAGAGCTCGCGCAGCAGGCGCCGGCCCGTCGCGCTACCGCCGGCGTGCACGATCCGCCGCACCGAGTGGCCGCCCTCCAGGCCCAGCGCCAGCTGGCCGCGACGGTCGGCGTCGAAGTGGAAGCCGAGCGCCTCCAGGTCGCGCACGCAGTCCGGCGCCTCCTCGACGAGAGCCTGCGCGGCCGAGCGGCGCACGGCGCCGCGGCCGGCGCGCTCAGTGTCAGCCAGGTGCAGCTCCGGGGTGTCGTCGGCGGCCAGCGCCGCCGCCAGGCCGCCCTGGGCCCAGTAGCTGGCGGTCTGGGCGAGCGGCATCGCCGACAGCAGCGCCACACTGGCTCCCTCGCGGGCGGCGCACAGCGATGCATACAGGCCGGCCGCGCCGGCTCCGACCACGCACACGTCCACCGTCGCCGCGGGCCCCCGCGCCGCGTCGGGCGCCTCGCCGCTCACCGGACGCTCACCGACCGTCCATCCGGCGTCCGCGGCCGCTCACCGAGCGCTCACCCGGCGAGCTTGACCAGCGCGGCCACGAGCACGGCCAGCGCGACGACGGTGATGATCACCAAGGAGATCACGAGCGGCTTCCATTTCGGCGGCGCCGCCAAGCGTGTACGGGCCGCGGCCCCACAGCGCAGGCACCAGTCCTGGTCGCGCCGCAGCGGCGCGCCGCACAGTGGGCACACCTCGCGCGGCACGTCACCCTCCGCGGCCGCCGGTGGCGGAGCCGGCGCGGCGATGCTCACGAGCCCCCAACGGGCGGGCGCAGGATCTGCGTCGGCTCGTCCTCGGCGCTGTGGTTGCCGTCGACCCTATCCGCGGCGGGCGGTCTGGCCGCGACTGGCGCGGCCGTGGGCCTGAGCGCCGGCGGCTGCGCTGCCGGCTGGCTTGCTGGTAGCTGCGCCGGCGGCTGGCTCGGCGTCGTGGGTGCCGGGGAGGTCACCGGGACGGTCGAGAGCGGGCGCTCGGCGCCGGCGGAGAAGGCCAGGCCGCAGCCGGGGCAGAAGCGGTCCTCGTGACCGTGGATGGCGGCGCAGCGCGGGCAGGCGGCGATCCCGACTTCGCGCAGCACCGTCACCGGCCTGATTTCGTGCAGGGCCTGTTCCAACGCCCGCAGCTCGGCGTCGATGTGGCCGAGCGTGGCGAGCTTCGCCAGCACGACGGCGTCGTTGCGCTGGCCGAAGCGGTGTAGGTCGTAGACGAGGCCGCCGAGGTCGCGGTAGGCCAACTCGCGTGCCTTGCGCAGGAAGCGAGCGCGCCGGCGCATCCGGCCCCGCTCGCCGAAGCCGGGTGTGGGCACTGCCTTCTCCTGTGCACCCTCGTCCTGCTCGACCGGCGCCTGCTCGACCGGCGCCTGCTCAGGCGGCCGGGACGGCTGTTCGGGGGGTCTGCCCGCTTGCTCCGGCGGTCCACTTGCCTGCTCCACCGGTCCGCCCGCCTGCTCGGCCGGCGCGGTTGCGGCAGCGTCCGCGGGCTGCTGGCCCGGGCGAACGGCCACAGGGTCCTGCGTCACGGTCGTGTGTTCTTGTGCCTGGGTCTGTGATGCCTGCTCAGCCATAGGCGGCATCCGCCCAGCCTCATCCTCACCTGCCACGCGTTCCATGCTATCCGGCATTTAGGAGCGAGGTGCGCCATGCGCTCGCAACCCGCTCGGCCATCCGGCGGGCCGAAAACCGCTGCGCACGCTCTCTGCCGCTCAGACGGGGGTCTGCGGCGGCCAGGTGCGGCACCAGCGCCGCCGCCCAACGGGCCTGCTCGAACGGCGCGCACAGAGAACCGTCGAGGCCGTCGAGCACCGTCGCATGGACGCCGACCGGGGTCGCCAGCACGGGGATGTCGCAGGCGAGCGCCTCGAGCACGGCCAGTCCGAAGCCCTCGCGCTCGGAGAGGACGATCACGGCGTAGGCTGCGTTGACGTACAGCGGCACGCGCTCGGGTGCCACGCCGCCGAGGGTGAGCAGCCGCACGCCGGTGGAGTCCGCGAGCGCCCGGGCGCGGTCGTGGCGCTTCTCGGCGCGCGCCGGGTCGGCGGGGAACAACAGCAACGGAGCGTGGGCGGGCAGGTC
>WQXW01000371.1 GCA_009781575.1 Solirubrobacterales bacterium | reverse complement strand
CTCGGGCCCGTATCGTCAGGAGCTCGGCAGCGAAGCCGTGACTCAGGGTTTTGGTGCACCCAGCTCGGAAGCTCCGACTGCGTTCACGATCAACCCCACCCGATGCGGCCCGCTGGGCGACGTCGACCTGCTGGCACAGTCCTGGCAGCAGCCAGGGCTGCCCAAGAGCGCCGCGTCCACTCTTCCTGCGATGGGCGGCTGTGAAGCGCTGCAGTTCGATCCAAGGCTCGGGGTAACGTCCGAAAGCCACGTGGCGGGCGAAGCGACAGGCTATGAAGTCGATCTCGAAGTCCCTCAGGAGAAGACGCCCACCGGCCCGGCGACACCGGATGTGCGCGACGTGACGGTGACGCTTCCGCAGGGCACGGTGATCTCCCCGTCGGTCGCCAACGGGCTGGCAGCGTGCAGCGAAGCCCAGTTTGGGCTGCACAGCGGGATCAGGGGCGCCTGCCCCAGCCAATCGAAGATCGGCGTCGTGACGATCACCACGCCACTGCTGGCCGCACCGCTGTCGGGCGGCGTGTACCTCGGCCAGCCGGAATGCGATCCGTGCGCGCCGCTGGACGCTCAGGACGGGAAGATGGTGCGCCTGCTGCTGGAAGTCGAAGGCGCGGGAGTGGTCGTCAAGCTCGCCGGCCATACCGAGATCGATCAGCAGAGCGGCCAGCTGACGACCGTGTTCACCGAAGATCCGCAGCTGCCGTTCAGCGATGTGACGCTGAGCGTCTTCGGTGGGTCGCGCGCGCCGCTCGTGAACCCGAGTGGGTGCGGCCCTGTGGTCGCGACGGCGAGCCTGAGGCCCTGGAGCACGCTGACGGCGACAGAGAGCTCGGCGTCGATGAGCACAACCGAAGGATGCTCCGCGCCTGGTTTCGCACCCTCCTTTGCGGGCGGGGACGACAAGACGGCCCAGGCTGGAGCTTTCAGTGGGCTCGTCGTGACGCTTTCGCGCGAGGCTCGAGAACAGACCATCGGCAGCGTGAGCGTCGGCATGCCTCCGGGCCTGCTCGGAATGCTGAAGAGCGTGACGCAGTGCCCCGAAGCGCAGGCAAACACCGCCTCGTGTTCCGCGTCGTCGGAAATCGGATCGAGCACGGTGACGATCGGCGCGGGCAGCCAGCCGTACGCGATCACAGGCGGGAAGGTCTTTCTGACGGGCCCCTACGGAGGAGCGCCGTTCGGCCTCTCGATCGTGATGCCCGCACACGCCGGTCCCTTCACACTGGCCGGCAACACCGGCACCGGCGCCGAGGTGGTGCGCGCGGCGATAGCCGTGGACCCGCACACCGGCGCGGTCACGATCACGAGCGCTCCGCTGCCCGCTGCGCTCGACGGAGTTCCGCTCGACATCAGGCAGATCACGGTCGACGTGGACCGAGAAGGGTTTGTGTTCAACCCGACCAATTGCAACGCGCAGTCAGTTCTGGGCACGATCACGAGCGCGGCAGGCGCAGCCAGCGCGGTCGCCTATCCGTTTCAAGCCGTCAACTGCGCCACACTCGGGTTCAAACCGGGCTTCAAAGCCTTCACCTCTGCGAAGACGTCACGGAACAACGGTGCGTCACTGCGCGTTCTGCTCACATATCCCAAGGCGGCTTTTGGTACCCAGGCCAATATCAAGAGTGTTCACGTTGAACTTCCGAAGGCTCTTCCTTCTCGCTTGTCCACCTTGAACCATGCGTGTCTGGATTCCGTCTTCAATCAAAACCCCGCCAATTGCCCTTCGCAATCCAGAGTTGGAGTTGCCAAGGCGATCACTCCCATACTTCCTGTGCCTCTGGAAGGGCCGGCGTATTTTGTATCTCATGGAGGACAGCAGTTCCCCGAACTGATCGTGGTGCTGCAGGGCTACGGCGTCACGATCGACCTGGCGGGGGAAACCTTCATAAGCAAAAATGGCGTGACCTCCTCGACGTTCGCAAGCGTTCCCGACGTGCCGGTGAGCAGCTTCGAACTGACCCTGCCGGAGGGCCAATACTCCGCGCTGGCCGCCAATGGCGATCTCTGCGTGGAGAAACTGGCGATGCCCACGACCTTCACGGCCCACAACGGCGCGAAGATCGAACAGAGGACGCCGATCTCGGTGCAGGGGTGCAAGCCCCAGATCCGCGTGCTGCACCACAGCGTCAAGGGCAAGCGTGCCACAATCGTGGTGAGCGTGCCCTCGGCTGGGACGCTGCTGGCCGGCGGCAACGGGCTCTCGCGCGTTTCAAAGCAGGCCCGCGGTGCCGGCGTGGTGACGGTCACGCTGAGGCTCTCCAAGGCCGACCAGCGCTTCGTCGCACGTCATCACGGCCGCCGCCTGATGGCCCCGATCCACCTCTCCTTCAGGCCGTCCCGCGGCAAGCGCCTGGAGGCGCAGGTGGCGGTGTTGATGAAGTGATGAAAGCGCCGCGGGGCAACACCGCTGGCGGCGCCTTCGCGAGTCGCCGGTGGTCCCGCGCGGTCAAAGAACGCAGGCACGCACGCACGGGCGTTTCAGGCTCAGGTGCACCACGAGCAAGAAGAAGATGCGCGCGAAGCTCACATCGGTCAAGGCCGAGATGACGCCACGCCCGCATCTTCCGATCCCCGAGCAGGCACGCTGGCTCTCCAGTGTCCTCCTCGGGCGCTACGGCTACTACGCGGCGTACTGCACCCTCTCCGGCCGTTTCGTCTTTTGTTTTTTGGATTCGTTCCGCGCGGAACCAATCCTCAAAACAAAAGACGAAACG
>WQXW01000370.1 GCA_009781575.1 Solirubrobacterales bacterium | reverse complement strand
GTTCCGCGCGGAACGAATCCTCTTTTTGAATCCCCCAACGCTGCCTCCGACAGGTGTGTTCGAGGCCGCGGTGTTGGAGGCCCCGCCGGGCGGGATTCCCGCAAAATGCGTATTTTCATTGCGCCCGGTGGGCCACCCCGCTCCATCTCAGTCGGTCCTCCCGTCGGCCGCGTGGGCGTCGCCCTCGGTGTCCGCGGGCGACTCGGCGCCGCGCGACAGCGCCTCGCGCGCGCCGGGCGCGTCGCGCGCGCCGGGCGCGTCGGGCGCGGTCCCGCGGGAGAGCGCGTCGGCCACGCCGGCGAACGCCTGCGCGAACTCCGAGGGGATCACGAATACCTTGTTGGCGTCGCCTTCGGCGAGCTGGGGGAGCATCTGCAGGTACTGGTAGCTCAGCAGCTGCCTGTCGGGGCGGCCCTCGTGGATCGCCTGGAACACGGTGCCGATCGCCTGCGATTCGCCCTCCGCGCGCAGGATCGCCGACTGCTTCTCGCCTTCCGCCTGCAGCACCGCCGCCTGCCGTTCGCCTTCCGCGGTGAGGATCGCGGCCTGCTTCTCGCCTTCCGCGGTGAGGATCGCCGCGCGGCGGTCGCGCTCGGCGCGCATCTGCTTCTCCATCGCGCTCCTGATGTCGGGCGGCGGGTCCACCGACTTGATCTCCACGCGGTTGATGCGGATGCCCCACTTGCCGGTCGCCTCGTCCAGCACCGTGCGCAGCTCGGCGTTGACGTTCTCGCGCGAGGTCAGCGTGGCCTCCAGCGTGAGCCCCCCGATCACGTTGCGCAGCGTGGTCACGGTCAGCTGCTCGATCGCCTGCAGGGGGTTGGCGATCTCATACGTCGCCGAGCGCGCGTCGGTGATCGTGAAGTACAGCACCGTTTCGATCGACACCACCACGTTGTCGTCGGTGATCACCGACTGCGGCGGGAAGTTGACAACCTGCTCGCGCAGGTCCACCAGCGGGCGCACCCGTTCGGCGAAGGGGGTGATCAGCGCGAGGCCCGGCTCGAGCGTGCGGTGGTAGCGGCCCAGGCGCTCCACCACGCCCGCGCGCGCCTGGGGGATGATGCGGATCGCGCGCGACGCGGTGAACAGCGCGAACACCACCACCACCGCGACGACCACGATCAGCGCGACCATCAGTGCATCACCAGCGCGGTTGCCCCGCGGATTTCCACGACCTGCACGCGCTCGCCCGCGTCGATCACCTCGTCGTCGTCGAAGCTGCGCGCCGTCCACACTTCGCCGTCGATCTTCACGCACCCCACGCCCTCGTCGTTGGCGATCCGCTCGAGCACCATCGCATCGCGGCCCACCAGCGCCGCGGCGCCGGTGCGGATCGACGGCGGCAGGCGGCGGTGACGGCGCGCCATCGGGCGCAACGCCGCCAGCACCAGCGCCGAGGAGGCCACGAACGCCACCACAGTACCCACCACGCCCACGCCGGCCAGGCTCAGCACGGCCGCCGCGGCCGCGCCGATCGCGAACGGCCCGAGGAAGAAGCCGCCGGTGTGCATCTCGCCCACGCCCAGCGCACCCGCGGCCACGAGCCAGAAGATCCATGCGTACATGGGCTCATTATGGCCCAGGCGCGCCCGCGATCAGGACCCCCGATCGGGGCCCCCGATCAGGGCCGTGGCGAACTCGCGCGCGTCGAACGGGCGCAGGTCCTCCAGCGACTCGCCGATCCCGATCAGCTTCACCGGCAGCTCGAGCTCCCGCGCGATCGCCAGCGCGATTCCGCCGCGCGCGGTGCCGTCGAGCTTGGTCAGCACGATCCCGCTCACCTCCACCGCCTGCGCGAAGAGCCGCGCCTGGCTCAGCGCGTTCTGACCGGTGGTGGCGTCCACGGTGAGCAGCGTCTCGTGCGGCGCGCCCTCCAGCTGGCGCGCGATCACGCGCCGCACCTTGGCCAGCTCCGCCATCAACTCGTCCTGCGTGTGCAGGCGCCCCGCGGTGTCGATGATCGCCACGTCCACGCCCTCGCCGCGCGCGCGCGCCACGGTCTCGAACGCCACCGCCCCGGGGTCCGAGCCGGGCGGCCCGGTCACGATCTCGCAGCCCGCGCGCCCCGCCCACACCTCGAGCTGCTCCTCCGCGGCCGCGCGGAAGGTGTCCCCCGCGCCCATCAACACCGTGCGCCCCAGCTCGCGGCGCAGGTGCCACGCGAGCTTGCCCACCGTGGTGGTCTTGCCGGTGCCGTTGACCCCCACCGCGAGGATCACCGCCGGCCGCGCGCGGATATCGATGCGCTGCTCCCCCACGGTGGCGCTCCGGGCGAGCAGCTCGATCAGACGCTCGGTGAGCGCGCCCCCGCCGCCCAGCTCCCCGCCGGCGGCCTGGCGCTCGAGCTCCTCCACCACCGCCGCGGTCGTGGCGGCGCCCACGTCGGCCGCGATCAGCGCCTCCTCCAGCCGCTCCCACGCCTGCTCGTCCAGCGCGCCCGAGAAGGTCGTCTGGATCTCGCCCGCCAGCGCCTCGCGGCTCTTGGAGATGCTGTCCACCAGGCGCGCGAACAGGCCCCGCCGGCGCCCGCCCGCCTTGGCCTGCCCCCCGTCCGGCGCCACGCCGTCGCCGGTGATGAACGTCTCAGCCCAGTCGCGCGCCACCTCACGCGGCCTCCGGCGCCTGCGCCTGCGCCTGCAGCCGCTCCGCCGGCCCTCCGCCCGGCAGCTCCTCGGCCTGCAGCTCCTCGGCCCGCAGCTCTTCAGCCCGCAGCTCTTCGCCGG
>WQXW01000369.1 GCA_009781575.1 Solirubrobacterales bacterium | reverse complement strand
TGTGTGGCGCTCGCCAGCGAGGCCTCGCTGTGTCCGCCGGTCGAGATCGCGGCCAGCGCGCGCTGCGCCGCCGCCGGGGAGTGCCCCGGCCAGTTGAAGCCGAGCCCGTTCGGCATGACCACCAGCAGCCGCCCTCTGTAGGAGGCCGACAGCTCGAGGCCCAGGAAACGCGCATACGTCTGCGGCTGGCGCCACAGCTCGGTGACCGAGCCGAGGTCGTAGCTGCTCGAGATGACCGCCACGCGGATCGCAAAGCCCGCGCGGTTGGCCGCCGCGACCACCGCCGCGAGCCGCTGCTGCTGTGCGCTGGAAAACGAGTTCGGTTCGGAGGTGAGGAAGAGCTGCTGTGTGACGAGGTAGTCGCTCGCCGGGTCACCGTCGGCGCGCGCCGACAGCGCCCAGGTGCACGCGACCGCGAGCATCGCGCTCGAGATGCAGAGAACCCGCGCCAGAGTGCGCGCGGCGGACCGCGCTGGGGAAATCTCGGTGACCGTGGCCATGTGACCGCAGCTGTCCACCACAAGATATCGACTCCGGCGCGACGCGATTCGTTCCAGGGGCCCGGCGCTCAGGTGCCGGGGGGAAAGGTGTAGGAGCTGTGCGGCGGCACGTGGGGGCCCACCTCGAGCACGATCTCCGCGTGTGCGGCGAGCGGCACGCTCCGCGGCGAGCCGCGCCGGCGGCGCCCGTCGACGAACACCGCCACGCGCGTGCCCGGCGGCGCCTCGAACGGCCCCAGCTGGCGCGCGCTCAGCGGCTGCCCCCACGCGCGGAACAGCGCCGAGAGCGGCGGGCGCCGGCCCGCGCGCACCAGCACCAGGCCGGTGGGGTCGAGCGTGACGAGCTCGCCGTAACAGCGCGCCGCGGAGATGCGCCCGGCCGAGAATGTGCGGGGCGGGCGGGTCCCGATCCCGGTGGGCACGAGCACCACCCTGTTGGCGGCGAACAGCTCGACGTGCACCCCCGCGCGCGGCCCCAGCCGGCGAGCGCACCGTCCCGGCACCGGACCGCGCGCGGGCAGATGGAAGCGCGGGCCCCTGCCGATCGGCCGCGCCTGCGCGAGCAGCGCCGGTGGCAGCCGCACGCGCGCTTCCCCGTGCGGCGTCCCCGCGCATCCGCTCAGCACAGGCGCCGCGAGCGCGAGGGCCGCGAGCCCGACGGCCGCGAGCGCGAGGGCAAGGGGATGCGGCTCTCCCGGAGGGGCGAGGTTTCCGCTTGCCGAAGCGCTTTTCTGCAGATTCGCGCAAAATGCGCCGGAACCCGCTCCAGCGGGGCCGCTCGAGCTCCGGCCGTTGCGTGTTTTGTTTTTTGGATTGGTTCCGCGCGGAACGAATCCTCTTTTTGAGTCCCCCAACGGCGCGGCGCTCACGGCGATCACGCCTCGCGCGCGGGCGCGACAGACCGCTTGGGCTCGAGGCCCAGGCGCATCGCGATCAGCAAAAGCCCCGCGCCGGCGCCGATGCACACGACCGAGGCGCTCCTGGCAAGGATTGCGGGCACGGCCGCCAGCACGAACCCGTCGAAGAGGGTGGGGATCATTTCGAGGCCCTGCCACATCGCGGCGAAGGCGATCAGGAAGTAGGTGAAGTGGCCGGCGCGCCCGCGCAGCACCCGCGAGAGCGCCCACGCCACGAAGATGAGGATCAGCGCGAGCTCGATCAGCTGGGGCACCGCGACGGTCGGGCGCCCGTGGAGCCCCTGCGCGAGCGCGGCGAGCGTGGTGGCCGCCAGCGAGACGATCCCCAAAAGCCGGGCGGCGCGGCGATCCAGGGCGGGACGGCGCACGCGCCAGAGCGCCAGCACACAGGAGATGAGCACCACGATCGGCCAGAACCACACGATCGAGGGGCTCTGCGCGTGCCACAGCCCTCCGGAGATCGCGTGCGCGCGCCCGTCGACGACCAGCGGGATCGACCACCTCCCCACGAACGTGGCGCCGGGCGCACGCGCCACGGTGACCAGCGCGGCGAGTCGGCCGTCGTGCCAGCTGTATTCGTGAGCGCCGCTCCCCTCTTCCCAAGCGGGCGCGGTTCGCGGACCGATGTTGGACGGCGGCGTCTGCGCGAACGGAGTCTGGTTGAGGTAGTACATCACCGAGTTGCGATTCACCAGCACGCCGGCGCGCGAGAAGCGCAGGTAGGGGGCGCCGCGATAATCCAGGACCGTCACGGTCTCGGCGGGCGGCACCCGCAGCCACATCCGCTGGTCGCCGTCGATGACCTTCGCATCGAGCCCCCGCGGCTGCTGCGAGATCCTGGCCAGGTAGCTCGAGGCGATCACTTTTTCGAGCCCGTGGCCCGCGGCGGGGTGCGGGAACGCTCCCGCCACGATCAGCGCGGCCGCCACGGAGGCCGCCGCCGCGAGCAGCGATGCGCGGCCCATACACTGGATCGCAGGCCCGCCCCTGGCGGTCGCCGGCCCTGAACGGCTCGCCTTCGAGCTCATCGCGGTTGTCGCACTCCACCCACGCTCCACATCATCGCTCGCGCGCGCCGCTTCCCGCGCGGGCGCTCGTGTGCGCGGCGGTGCTGGCGCTGGCGTGGGGATGGTCCGCGGCGAGCGCGCGCGCCGACGGCGACCCGGCCTCCGATGTGCTCGCCACCCAACCGCTCTTTCTGGCGCAGGACGCCGGCGTCCCACCGCGCCGGGCGGCGCAGCTCGCCTCGCTACTGGATGAGGCACAGCGGAGCGGCGCGCCGATTCGCGTGGCGCTGATCGCCTCGCCCGCCGA
>WQXW01000368.1 GCA_009781575.1 Solirubrobacterales bacterium | reverse complement strand
CCGCGAGTACCTCCGCCTGCACCGCCCGATCTACCAGAAGACCGCCGCCTACGGCCACTTCGGCCGCGACGACCACGACTTCACGTGGGAGCGCACCGATCGCGCCGACGCGCTGCGCGCCGCCGCGGGCCTCGCGCCGGCGGGCGCCACCGCCTGACGCGGGCCCGCCTGACGCGACCGACAGTGGCCCGCGCACGGGGGTGGCCGACGCGCCCTCGAGCCTTGCGCCGGCGCGCGGCCTCGAATACACCTGTCGCAGGAGCCGTTGGGGGATTCAAAAAGAGGATTCGTTCCGCGCGGAACGAATCCAAAAAACAAAACACGGAACGGCCGGAGCTCGCGGCACGCCACTGCACGTGCGCATCGACCCGCCCGACGGCGGCCTGGCGGCGGCGAGCTTCGCGATGCCTGGGAACGTGCGGTCGATATCCCCGGGCTCCCCCGCAACCAGGACTCCGCCGCGCCCCTCGATCCGGACCCATCCCTACTGTGCCCCGCGTGCCGGCGATCGCCCAGATCGAGCCCATGACCACTGCCCGCGCGCTGCGCGGGCCGTTCGACTACCGCCTCTCGCAGGAGCTGCACGGAGCGCTCGACGTGGGTTCGATGGTGGTGGTGCCGTTCGGCCGGCGCGAGGTGCTGGGCGTGGTGGTCGGCACCAGCGAGCGCAGCGAGGTGCAGGAGGAGCGGCTGCTCGCACCCCTGCGCGCGCTGGAGGTGGGGCTGCCGGCCGACCTGGTGGCGATGGCGCAGTGGATCGCGGCGGAGTACTGCTCGACCGTGGCGCGCGCGCTGCGGCTCGTGCTGCCGCCGGGGCTCACGCGCGGCCAGCTGGCGGGCAAGGGTCGGCGCCTGTCGCGGCGCCGGCCCGCGCACGTGCCGGTGGGCGCGCGCCTCGCCGAGCCTCCGCCGCTGAGCGCCGCCCAGCAGGCCGTGGTCGCGGAGCTGGAGCGGGCGTTGCGTGCCGGCGGCGCGCAGAGCAGGCTGCTGGCCGGCGTCACCGGGTCGGGCAAGACGGAGGTCTACCTGCGGGTCGCGGCGAGCACGCTCGAGCAGGGGCGCGGCGCGATCGTGCTGGTGCCGGAGATCGCGCTCACGCCTCAGATGGTGGCGCGCTTCCTGGAGCGGTTCGGCGACACGGTGGCGGTGCTCCACTCCCGGCTGTCGGTGCCCGAGCGGCGCGAGGAGTGGCGGCGGCTGCGCGCGGGGGAGGCGCGCGTGTGCGTGGGGCCGCGCTCGGCGATCTTCGCCCCGATCGCAGAGCTGGGGCTGATCGTGGTCGACGAGGAGCACGACGCCTCCTACAAGCACGAGGGCGACCCCCGCTACGACGCGCGCGAGCTGGCGGCCTGGCGCGCCGCGCGCAGCGGCGCGCTGCTGCTGGCGGGCAGCGCCACGCCCCGGCCGGAGAGCGCGCATCGGATGGCGGCCCTACGACTGGCGCAGCGAATCGACGGGCGACCGCTGCCGGAGGTGCGGATCGTCGACATGCGCCAGCACCCGCATGGCCTGCACCCGCTGACCGCGGCGGCGCTCGCCGATGTGCGCCACCGGGGCCGCAAGGCGATCGTGCTGCTCAACCGGCGGGGCTGGTCGAACTTCGTCACCTGTCGCGCGTGCGGTCACGCGTGGGGCTGTCCGCACTGCGACGTGGCGCTCGTGCTCCACCGCGCCGACCACCTCCTCGCCTGCCACCACTGCGGCCACCGCGAACGGATACCGGGGCGCTGTGCGTGCGGCTCCACCTCGCTCGCGCGCCACGGCGCCGGCACCGAGCGACTCGAGCACGACCTGACCGCCGCGCTCGGCGACGGCGGCTTTCCGGTGTTCCGCCTCGACGCCGACGTGAGGGGCGCCGGCCGCGTGCTGCGCGCCTTCGAGCGCGCCCCCGCGGGCGTGCTGATCGGCACACAGATGGTCGCCAAGGGCCACGACTTCCCCGACGTGGCGCTGGGCGTGGTGCTCGATGCCGACGCCACCCTGCGCTTCCCCGACTTTCGCGCCGAGGAGCGCACCTTCGCGCTGATCGCCCAGCTCGCCGGCCGCGCCGGCCGCGGCGGAGACGCTGGTCGCTCCGGTCGCGCCGGGAGCGCCGGTCGCACCGGGAGCGCCGGTCGCACCGGGAGCGCCGGTCGCATCGGGAGGGCCGGCCGCGCCGCTCGCACCGGCTGCGCCGGGTCTGCCGGAGCGGGCGGGCGGGGCGAGGAGGGGCGGGTGCTCGTGCAGACGATCGCGCCGGAGGCGCGCGCGATCGCGCATGCGGCGCGCCACGACAGCGACGGTTTTTTGGCCGGCGAGCTGGAGCGCCGCCGGGCGCTCTCCTACCCGCCGTTCTCGCACCTGGTCAGAGTCGTGTGCGCGGCGGCCGCCGCCGAGGACGCGCACGCGGCGGCCCTGGAGCTGCGGGATCTGCTGGGGGAAGCGCTCGAGGGGCGCGGGGCGCAGGTGCTCGGCCCCGCCGCGCTCATGCGGCTGCGCGGCCGGGAGCGACGCGCGCTTGTGATCAAGGCCGCCACGCGCTCGGCGACGGTGCGCGAGATCGGCCACGCCGTGCAGCGCGCGGCCTCCTCGCGGAGTCACCCACGGGTCAGTTTCAGTGTGGACGTCGATCCGCAGTAGCGCGAGGTGTGTGGGTGTCCAAGTCGCTTGCCTCTCGACGACCAGTTTGATCCCCTCGACCGATAGCGACCGTTTCGTGTTTTGTTTTTTGGATTCATTCCGCGCGGAATGAAT
>WQXW01000367.1 GCA_009781575.1 Solirubrobacterales bacterium | reverse complement strand
TCAGACAGCTCCGCCCCAGCCTGCGCATGCTCGGCGTCTGAGCGATGGCGCCAAAACTCGGCCTGAGCGGTGTCCTCATCACGCGCCGGGCCGACAAACCGCTGCAGCCGCACGGCCTTCGCCGTGGGATCGAGACTGGCCCCGGGGAAGTAGGAGTGATCAGTGGGATGATTGGTCATCTATTCACACAATTTTACAACGCCGACCACCGGCGGCGCTCCCCGCCCCACCGGCCGTTTCGTTTTTTGTTTTTAGGATTGGTTCCGCGCGGAACGAATCCTCTTTTTGAATCCCCCAACGGCGCCTCCGACAGGTGTGTTCGTGGCCGGAGGCGCCGGGCCATATTCCCGCAAAATGCGCGTTTTCATGGCGCTCACCCGCCCGTGCGGGCGGGGCCCTGGGCGGGCACGGGGCTTTGATCGATTTGATCAGCGAGGATCGAGGATCACGATCGGGATCCTCCGGCGCCCGGCGTTGCGCTGGTAGAACTCATACCCGGGGAACATCCCGACCAGCTCGCGCCAGAGCTGCGCTCGCTCCTCGTCGGTGGCTTGCCGCGCCCGGACCGCGCGTACCTCGGAGCCGATCTGAATCGTGGTATCGGGATGTGCCATCAGGTTGTGAAACCAGGCCGGGTGCGTGGGCTGACCGGCCTTGGAGGCGGCCACGACGATCGCGTCGCCGTGCTCGTGGTACATCAGCGGAGACGTGCGCTTGCGGCCGCTCTTCGCGCCGACGTGGTCGACCAGGGCAACGCGCGCCTGCGGCCAGCCGGGGAGCGCGCCGCCCACCCTTCCGCCGGTCCGCCGGTACAGGGCCACGTGGATCCGCGTCGAGCGGCGCCCGGCGTAGAGGCCGTGCCGGTTGGCGAACTGAGAGCTCCAGGCTGTGAAGCTTCCGAGTATGGACCTCCCGGTTGCGGACCCTCCGAGCACCGACCCCGCCGCTTCCCTCTGGCGTTGCGGCACGAGGCGACGCTACCACAGTGCTTGGAGTGGTAGATGACCGCTCCGTTTCGTGTTTTGTTTTTTGGATTGATTCCGCGCGGAAGGAATCCTCTTTTTGAATCCCCCAACGGCGCCTCGGACAGGCGTGTTCGAGGCGGCGCGCCGACGCAGGGCTCGAGGAGAGCGCGGCTCGATTTGATCAGCTTGGGCGCGACCCCCGGTGCAGCGCCGGCTACGCGCAGATCATGTGTTCCGGCGGCACCTGCATCAGCGACAGCCGGTGCATGTCGGCGATCAGCTCAGATGCGTGCACGCTCAGGCGCGCGGCGTCCACCGCTGGGACCGACTGGCCGCCGAAGCCGGCGCCGTTCAGATCGGAGGCCATCTGTGCTGCCAGCGCATTGCGCTGTGTGGCGCAGCTCTGCAGCTGGGCGTCGAACGCCCTGTACACCCGTTCGCCGGGCGAGGCGGTCTGGACCGCGGTGGTGGACACGATCTCGCTGTCGTGGCCGAACTGGCCGAATGGCGCGTCGAGCTGCTTGTAGGCGTTGGCCAGCACTTCGAAGCCGAGCTCGTCGGAGCGAATCCCGGAGGGCAGCGCGCCTGCGTCGAGCACCGGTGCGACCACGCGCCCGTCGGGCTGGTAGTCGTCGCTCAGCCCCAGCGTGGCCAGCATCGTGGGTTGCGCGTCGGTGTGGTCGGTCCACACCAGGCCCGTTTCACCGAGGTGGCGGATCGTGGGGCCCACGTATCCGATCCAGGTTTTGGCGATTTCGGGGTTGTCGTCGCCGTGATTCCACGCGAACCCGCTTCCCACGGTGGGACAGCCCGGCGGAGCGGCCTGGTTTTCGCATTCGCCGGTCACATAGAAGTAGGCGGGATTGCCGAACAGGGTGAAGCTGGGCGTGCGCAGGGGGTCTTCGGTGATCATGTGCAGGATGCCCTCATCGGTGGGATCGGCGATGTGCTGCAGCACCGGTTCGCTGGCGCCGGTGATCTGGCTGGTGAGTGTCAGCGAGGCCATGTCGCGCTCCAGCTGGCGCACGTTGAGGTCGTTGGCTTCGGGCGGCCGGGGCGCGTCGGGAATACACACCGTGGAGCCTTCGGGACAGGAGTGCACGTCGACCGTGGGCGCGTCGTCGAAGTGGATGTCGAATGGGATTTCATCGCCGGTCTCGCGGCGGAGCGCTTCGTTGAGCTCCACTTCCTGCTCGCCCACCGCGTGCGGACCCGGTTGGTTGGGCGGGCCGTATTGGCAGGGCACGTTGACCCCGTCGCAGCCGGGATTGGTGGGCGTGCCGCCGGCGAAGTGATCGCCCTCGTCGACTGTGATCACGAACAGCGTGTTGTGCCTGTTGATCCCGTCGTGTTGGAGGCGTTCGAAGAATGCGGCGAACGCCTGGTTGTACTGGCGCAGCTGCGTCTCATAGCCCGCCTGGCCCGGCCCGAACGCGTTGCCGCCGTTGAGTTCGCCGTTGGGCGAGTGATCGTCGTGCGCGTCGGCTATATAGGCGAAGGTCACCGGTATGCCGGACTCCTGCATCGTGGCCACGTAGCCCAAAGTCTGCGCCGCCGAGGGGTCGAATCCCGGGAACCCGGGGTTGCCGTTTTCATCCTGCACAGGCTGGGAGCCGCCGGGATCGCACGCCCTGCAGCCGGGGAAGCTGTAGTCGAACACATCCTTCACCGCCGGCGCGACGTCGGCGATCGCGTTGCCGGCGCCGAGGTTGGCTTCGGTTCCGTCGTCGGTGGTGTCCGGTTCACCGGTGAGCGCGGGGTCGACCTGCAGCGCGCCGAAGAGGC
>WQXW01000366.1 GCA_009781575.1 Solirubrobacterales bacterium | reverse complement strand
GGCGACGCTCGGATCCTCGGCCTGGCTCATCGGTCCCGGACAATACGCGGCGCGGCCGGGGTGTGTCGATCATCGGGCCTCGAACACACCTGTCTGAGGCGCCGTTGGGGGATTTGTTTTGAGGATTCGTTCCGCGCGGAACCAATCCCAAAAACAAAAAACGCAACGGCCGGAGCCCGATCGGCACCGCCGGAGCCGGGGCTCGGTGTCCCCACGGCGCAAGTGCGCTCGCACGGGCTGCAAGGGTTGTTGCACTCTGGTACCGTGCGCGCCCACACGCCGAATCCTTGGCCAGATGCCGAGGAACGGGGGACCCAATTGTTGGGGCGAATCCCGCGGTCGATCCGCGGGAGGCGCAGGCTCTTTCAGCGCCAGCCCGTCAGCTAACCCCGCAGGCCGACGAAAGAGGTTGCTTTGCGGGTGCGAGCCCTTGCTGCGACGTGGTGGACGGTGACGCTCACGATGGCCCTCGCCGCGCCTCCCGCGCTCGCCGGGGACGGCACCACTGTCGCGCCCAACCCCGGCACCGTTGCCGGAAGCGGCACCGCCATCACCGGTAGCGGCACCACTGTCCCGGGGAGCGCCACCACGATGGCGGGCAGCGGCACCACCGACGCGGGCGGCACCGCCGTCGCGAAAGGCGCGCCGCGCGCCGTCCGCAAGCGACGCCATCGCCGGCGTCCCCCGGCGGTCCCGCCGGGTGCCGCGCCCACCACCGCCCCCACGCCGTACGTGGCGCCCTACACCGGCCCCCTCTATCAGGAGACCTCCGAAGGGCAGGTGGTCCCCTACGCGCCCGCGCTGCCCGACGGCCAGATGGGCGCCTCCACCGGCGGCCTGCCGGTGGGGGTCACCGCCGACGCCAAGCCCGACCTGTTGGTGCCCGGCTCGATCGGGCGCATCGTGCACGGCATCGCCGCCGCGCCGATGTCCGCGCCGCCCCAGGTGCAGAAGATGATCTGGGCGGGCAACCGCATCGTGGGCCTGCCCTACATCTACGGCGGCGGACACGGATCGTTCACCTCGCCCGGCTACGACTGCTCCGGCACCGTGTCCTACGCGCTGCACGGCGCCGCCCTGCTCTCCACGCCCATGGACTCCTCCGAATTCGAGTCCTTCGGAGAACGCGGCGTGGGCATGTGGGTCACGATCTTCACCAACCCCGAACACGCCTACATGACCGTCGCCGGCCTGCGCCTCGACACCAGCGCCGCCGACGACCCCTCCAACCGGCAGGGTCCCCGCTGGCGCCCGCTGAGGCCCAGCAACGCGGGCTTCGAGGTGCGCCACCCCGAAGGGCTGTAGCGGCCGGGTCGCGGCGGCGGGTCGCGGCGGCGGGTCGCGGCGATGGGCTGTGGCGACGGGCCGCGGCGACGGTTGGGCGCGACGGCCGCCCTCGCCGCGGATCCGGCGGCCCGCCACGATCGCCGCGCGCGCTCGGCGCGCCTGGTGGCGGTGCGGCGTGTCGGCTACGCTTGACCCTGCCCACGCACACCGAAGAGGAAGTGACAGGAGGAACGCAATGGCCGGCTTGACCGGGCGCATGTCCACCGTGGTGAAGGCCAAGGTCTCCAAACTGCTCGATCGCGCCGAAGATCCCGGCGAGACGCTCGACTACAGCTACCAGAAGCAGGTCGAACAGCTGCAGAACGTCAAGAAGGGCATCGCCGACGTGGTGACGGCCAAGAAGCGCCTCCAGATGCAGGAGAGCTCGCTCCAGCAGCAGGTGGTCAAGCTCGACACCCAGGCCCGCCAGGCGGTGTCCTCCGGACAGGAAGAGCTCGCGCGCACCGCGCTGGAACGCAAGAACGTCGCGCAAACCGAGCTCCAGGGGCTCGACACCCAGGTGCACGAACTGGAAGACCAGCAGCAGAAGCTCACCGACTCCGAGCAGAAGCTGCGCGCCAAGATCGAATCGTTCCGCACCAAGAAGGAGGTCATCAAGGCCCAGTACTCCGCCGCCGAAGCGCAGGTGCGCATCTCCGAGGCCGCCACCGGTGTGGGCGAGCAGATGGCCGACGTGGGGCTCGCGATGCAACGCGCGGTCGACAAGACCGAAAACATGAAGGCCCGCGCCGACGCGGTCTCCGAGCTCGAAGCCGCCGGCGCGTTCGAAGACATCACCGCGCTCGGCTCCGGCGAAGACGACATCGACCGCCAGCTCAAACAGCTCTCCTCCAAGTCCGCCGTCGACGACGATCTGGCCAAGCTGAAGGGCGAACTCGGCCAGGGCGCCACGCCCGCCCCCGGGCAGCTGGGCGCCGGTGCCGGCGCCGGCGAGGGGTCCCCCGGTCAGGCCGGCGGCGGCGCCGCGCCGAGCGAGGCCGCCGGCGGCGGGGCGGCGGGGTAGCGCGATGATCGTGCGAATCTCAGGCGAGGATCAGTACCGGCTCGACTCCGACCACGAACCGGGGCTGCACGAGCTCGACGGCGAGGTGCTGGCCGCGCTGGAAAGCGGCGACGAGTCGGCCTTTCACGCCGCCTACGAGCGGCTGTTGGACTTCGTGCGCGAGGGCGCGCGCGTCGCCGACGACGACCTCGAGCCCTCCGACGTGATCCTGCCGCCCTCCGATCTGAGCCTCGCGGAGGCCGGGCGCGAATTCACCGGCGAGGGGCTGATCCCCGAGTAGGCCGCTCGCCGGCGCGCGCCGGGCAGCCACGCTCTCCGCACGCGTTGCGCCGGCCCGCCGGCTCGCCGTCCTCGAATACACCTGTCCGAGGCGGCGTTGGGGGATTCAAAAAGAGGATTCGTTCCGCGCGGAACCAATCCAAAAAACAAAAAACGCAACGG
>WQXW01000365.1 GCA_009781575.1 Solirubrobacterales bacterium | reverse complement strand
GGGTGGCGGCGCGCAGCCTGCTGGCGGCCGCGCGTTGAGCGCGGATCCTCGGCCGGTGACGGCCCTCGAACACACCTGTCTGAGTCGCCGTTGGGGGATTCAAAAAGAGGATTCGTTCCGCGCGGAACCAATCCAAAAAACAAAACACGCAACGCCCGCCGCTCGACGACCGGACCAGCCCGCTCGGGCTCCCAGGTCGAGCGGCGCGCGCGTGGTGGTCGTCGGCGGGGGGCTCGCCGGGATCGCCGCGGCGCTCGAGTGCGCCAAAGCGGGCGCGCGGGTCACGCTCGTGGAGGTGCGCCCACGGCTGGGTGGGGCGGCGTACTCCTTCGAGCGCGACGGATTGGCGCTGGACAACGGCCAGCACGTGTTCCTGCGCTGCTGCGCCAACTACCGCGCGCTGCTGGCCCGGCTCGGCAGCGAGGGGGGCGTGCGCGTGCAGCCCCGTCTGGAGATCCCGGTGCTGAGACCCGGTGAGCAGCCGCTCCTGCTCCGGCGCGGCAACCTGCCGGCGCCGCTGCACCTCGCGGGGGCGCTCCTGCGCTACCGCGCGCTGAGCCGGCGTGAGCGTGCGCGCGCGGCGCTGGCCGCGCGCGCCCTCGCGAAGCTCGATCCCGACGAGGAGGCGCTCGAGCGGGAGACCTTCGGCAGCTGGCTCGAGCGCCACGGACAGAGCGCGCACGGGGTGGCCGCCCTCTGGGACCTGGTGGCGCTGCCGACGCTCAACCTGCCGGCGGCGCAGGCCTCGCTGGCGCTGAGCGCGTTCGTGTTTCGCGTGGGCCTGCTCGAGCGGGCCGACGCGGCGGACATCGGCTTTCACCGCGCGCCGCTCAGCGCGATCGTGGGCGGGCCGGCGCTGGCCGCGCTGCAGGGCGGCGGCGTCGAGGTGAGGCTCGGGTGGCGCGCGCGGGGCGTGGTGCGCGCGGGCGCGGGCCTCGAGGTGCACGGCGCGGAGGGGGAGGAGGAGCTGGGCGCCGACGCGGTCGTGCTGGCGGTGCCGCACCTGCGCGCCGCCGGCTTGCTGGATCGGCTGAACGGAGCGGCCGAGCCCGCGCGGGGCGCGCGCGCGCTGGCCAGCTCCCCGATCGTCAACCTGCACGTGCTGTACGACCGACCGGTGTGCGAGTGGAGCTTCGCGGCCGGCGTGGACACCCCGGTGCAGTACCTCTTCGATCGCAGCGAGGGGGGCGGCGCGCCGCGCGGCATGCAGTATCTGGCCGTGTCGCTCTCGGGCGCCGATGAGGAGATGCGCCTGAGCTCCGACGCGCTGCGCGAGCGCTACCTGCCGGCGCTGGCGCAGCTCCTCCCCCGCGCGCGCGGCGCGCGCGTGGAAAGCTTTCTGGTCACGCGCGAGCACGCGGCCACCTTCCGCGCGCTCCCCGGCACGCGCGCGCTGCGCCCGCCGCCGCGCACCGCGGTGCCCGGGCTCGTGCTGGCCGGCGCGTGGACTGCGACCGGCTGGCCGGCCACGCTCGAGGGCGCGGTGATCTCGGGCCTGGCAGGGGCGCGCGAGGCGCTGGCGGCGCTGCGATGAGCGACCTGCTGGTGGCGGCGCCGCTGCGGCTCGAGGCGCTCGCGATCCGCTGGGGCGCGCCGGGCCTGCGCGTGCGCGTGACCGGCATGGGCCCGCGCCGCTCGCTGGCCGCGGCGCGCGCACTGCAGGGCGAGCCGGCCGCCGGATTGCTGGTGATGGGCGTGTGCGGCGGCCTGGAGGAGGGCGAGGAGCCGGGCGAAGTGGTGATCGCGCAGCGACTGCTGAGCGTCCCGGAGGACCCGTCGCCGCCGGGTGCCGCAGCCGCGCTGGAGTGCCCCTCCTGCGAGGCGCTGGCGGGTGCGCTCGAGGAGCGTGGCGTGCGCGTGCGCCGCGCCACGGTGGTCTCGATCGACCACATCGCGCGCGGCGAGGAGCGCGCGCGGCTGCGCGCGCGCGGCGGCGCGGTGGTGGACATGGAGTCGGTGTGGTTGGCGCAGGCCGCGCACGGCCGGCCGTTCGGCGTGATCCGCGTCGTGGCCGACACTCCCACGCGTGAGGTGACGCGGCCGCTGCTCACGCTGGCGGGCGCGGGGCGCGCGGCGGTATCGTTGCGGCGCACCGCCGCGGCGCTCGAAGGGGTGGTGCGCGAGCGGGGCGTGCATACTGTGCTTGGAGGCACATCCGCCTAGGCGGCGAACTACGGCGTGGGGCGCATTGGAGCAGCCATGGGAATCACGACCAGGCAAGAGGCGAGGATCGGCTGGTATCTGCTGCGCCAGCGGCTGGCGCGGCGCGAGAAGTTCCCGCTGATCGTCGAGTTGGAGCCGCTCTTTCAGTGCAACCTCGCCTGCTCGGGCTGCGGCAAGATCCAGCACCCCGAGCACGTGTTGCGCCGGCGCATGCCGGTCGCGCAGGCGGTGGGCGCGATCGAGGAAAGCGGCGCGCCGATGGTGTCGATCGCCGGGGGAGAGCCGCTGGTGCACCCCGAGATCCACGAGATCGCGGCGCAGCTGGTGGAGCGCAAGAAGTTCGTGTACCTCTGCACCAACGCGCTGCTGCTGGAGCGCCGGCTGGAGCGCTTCGAGCCGAGCCCCTACTTCTCCTGGGCGATCCACCTGGACGGCCTGCGCGAGCGCCACGATGAATCGGTGGAGCGCGAGGGAGTGTTCGACGTGGCGGTGGCGGCGATCAGGGCGGCCAAGGCGCGGGGCTTTCGCGTGACCACCAACACGACCTTCTTCACCCACGACTCGCCCAAGACCGTGCGGGAGGTGCTGGACTTCATCAACGACGAGCTCGAGGTCGACCAGATGATGATCTCGCCGGCGT
>WQXW01000364.1 GCA_009781575.1 Solirubrobacterales bacterium | reverse complement strand
TGCGATTCTCGCAGAGCGCCCCCGTGGGGGCTCAGCGCAGGTGTGGGGGGTGTGCGAACAGCGCCGTCAGACGGCCCGAGCGTGGGTTGCGCGCGCCCCCCAGCGCCGGCAGGCCGAGCGCTTCCTCGACAGTGCCCAGCACGCCGTAGTGGTCCACCGGCGTGCTCGAGCGCGCGCCGCCCCGCACTTCCGGGCCCGCCACGAGCGTGGCGATCCTGCCGCCCGCCGCGCCGCCACAGCAGCCCGCATTCGAGCTGCCCTCATCCCAGGTGATCACCAGAAAGCCGTGCGGGCCAAGCTCGCGCAGCAGCAGCGGCACGGTGCGCGCCAGGAAGCGGTCGCCCGCCCCCACGCCGCAGTCGTGGCCGTCGTCGCAGAGGTTGGGCGTGATCCACACGTACGTCGGCAGGCTGCCCCTGCGCAGGTCGCTCGCCAGCGGGCCGAAGCCGACGAGGTGGCGGCAGCGTGCCTGGGAGCGCGCCACGTCCCGGTAGTAGATGAAGGGGTTGTGCTTCTTGGCATAGCCACCGGCGCCCGCGCCCTGAAAGCACGGCGCCGGCGCATCCTCGAGGTAGGCCCGCCAGGAGATCCCCGCCGCTTCCAGCTGATCGACGATGTTGGGAGCCGACACGCCACAGCCGGTGCAGTCGGAGGTGATCCCGTGCGTCGAGCCGCTCGTCAGCGCCAGGTAGTTGGGCAGCGAGGGATGCGTGATCGCGAAGCTCTGCTCCGCCAGCCCGTAACGGCGCGCGAGCGCGTTCACGTACGGGGCCGCGCCACTGCCGATCACTTCGTCGTACTCCGCGTTCTCCATGACGATCTCGACCACGCGCGAGCTGTGTGCCGCGGGCAGGCGCGCGGCGGGGCCCACCGCGAGCGGCCTCCCCGCGCGCGCGCTGCCGCACGAGGTCGCCAGCGCGAGCGCGCCGAGCACAACGGCGGCGAACACCGTGGTGGCGAGCGTGCTCGCCCGGCCCGGGTGAGGTGAAGGAGATGAGCGACTTCTCACCGGAATCTCAACTCAGGCTGGTGCCATCCAGGGCGCGCGCGATATCGGTGAGCCGGCGCCAGAGGCGCGGCCTCGAACACACCTGTCCGAGGCGCCGTTGGGGGACTTGTTTTGAGGATTCCTTCCGCGCGGAACCAATCCTCAAAACAAAAAACGCAACGGACGCTGCTCGACGACCGGCGCCGGTGGAGCCCCTCAGTCTGCCGCTTGCCCGAGCGCGTACCGTTCGACATCCTGATCCAGCGTCGCCTGCGTCTCGTACTGGCCGGGGTGCACGAACACCACGCGGCCCCGCGCATCGATGAACACGGTGGTCGGCAGGCCCACCAGCGAGGCGAGCGAGCCGATCGAGGCGGTGGAGCCCTGGTAGCTCGGGTAGCTCACCGGGTGGGTGGCCAGGAAGGCTCGCGCCGCGCCGGGCGAATCTTCGGCGTTGAAGCCGAGGAAGGCCACGCGCCGGCCGTAACTCGCCGCCGCGCCCGCGAACAGCGGGAACTCGCCCCGGCACGGCGGGCACCACGACGCCCACGCGTTCACCACGATCGGGTATCCCCGCAGGCGCGCGATCCGTTCGCGCAGCGCGCCCGCCCCGCCGAGCAGCTCCCCCGCCTGGGAGTGCACCCCCGCCAGCGGCGCCGGCGAGCCGCTCAGCATGCCCGTCGCGACCGCCCTGCTCGGCGCGCGCACCGGCGCCAGCGTGCTGCCCGGCACCTCGCGGCCCATCAGCCAGTCCAGATCGTCCATCACCTGACCCGCCGTCCACGGCAGCTGCGGGTGGGCCAGGTTGGCGCGCCCTTCCGCGTTCAGCAGCGCGCGCAACGTGTGCGAGAGCCGCCCGCCCACGTCCGGCTGGCCGACCACCGCGATGCGCTCGCGCCCGGAGGGATCCAGGAAGAAGAGCCCGTCGCTGTGTTCCACGTCGAAGCTCTCCGGCCGGTGCGTCAGCCAGTCGACGTCCGGCGGCTTGCCCTGCGGCACCCGTTTGAAGTACACCCCGAAGAAACGCCAGAAGCGCTGCAGCTGCGCGTGGCTGCCGGTCAGCAGCGCGAAGTCCGCGCCGGTCAGCCGCCGGTAGGCGCGCAGCCGCGCGGGCGTATCCCGCCAGGGGTCCACGCTCACCTCCGCCAGCGTCACCTGCGAGGCGAGCCCCGCCGCCCGCAGCCGGCTCTGCACCTGCATCAGCGCGCCCGTGGTCATCGGGCAGACCTCGTGGCAGAGCGTCATCGAGGGCGCGATCACCAGCCACCTGCCGCGCAGGCTCGACAGCGAGAGGATGTGGCCGTGTTCGTCCACGAGCCGCAGCGGCGGCGCGGTCCGTTCCACCGGATCCCCCGCCGCCAGCGGCGCCGGCGCGAGCGCCGCCCCCCCGGCCGGGGCCGGGGTGTGGCGCACGCCGATAACGAGCACCAGCACGACCACGGCCATGATCGCGGCCGCCACGGTGAGGGAGAGGCGTATGAACCGCAGCATCTGTGCGCTTCAGCCTACGATGAGTGCTCCGCACGCGCGCATGTGCGCGCGTCTGCGCGGGCTGCTAGGACCAGCGCATGTACGCGACCAGGCAACGCTCTCTCGCTCCGCGGCGCACCGCGCTGGTCGTGGCCGCGATCCTCGTCGCCGCGGTCGTCGCGTTCGCGATCTCCCAGCTCGACTGGTCGCGGGTCGGCCACACGCTCCTCACCGCGCAGCCCGGCTGGATCGCGCTCTCGCTGGTGCTGATGATGCTCGCGATGGTCGCGCGCGCGGTCTCCTGGCACCAGACGCTGCGCGCCGCGCTGCCCGAGGTCCCCGTCCCGATGCC
>WQXW01000363.1 GCA_009781575.1 Solirubrobacterales bacterium | reverse complement strand
CTTCGCGACCGCTTCCGCGTCGTCAGCCTCGTCCGCCACCGGCCCGTTCTGGCCGGGGAGGCTGAATCCGAGCGCGTCGTTGCCGACCACGACCGCGGGCTCCCCCGCGCCGCTGTCTGCGCCCGCGGCGGCGGCGAGTTCCGCTTGCAGCCACCGCATCTGGCCGGCGCCGAGCGCACCGCTCGAGTAGTCGAGCATGATCAGCTTCACCGGCGCCGGCGCGCCCGGCGCGGAGGCGGTCGAGGTCAGCGAGTAGCCGTTGACGCCCGCTTCGCAGGGGACCGGCGCGCTCGCGCACGGGACCGGTGCGCTGCCCGCGCCGAGCGCGATCATACGTCTGAATGTCAACGGATCGACGTCGACGCTCAACGAGCCGGCGGCGCCCAGCAGCAGCGACTGGAAATGCGCGATTTCGCGTTCTTCGACGCCGGGCTGCCTGGCCGGTGAGGAGCGATGTCCGACGTACACGAACGCGCGCGCCCCTTCCACGCGCGCCGCGGTCTGCGCGGCATGCGCGAGCCACACGTCGGAGCCGATGCTCTCGTTGGCGAGCTCCGCACACGCCGCTTCGCTGCAGGTCGCGTCCCCGCCGATGACGAAGCTCGCCTCGCCGGCCGACGCGGACAGCGGCGCGCTCGTGGCGCTGCCCTGCGGGCTCGCCGCGGGGAAACGCATCGCACCGGCGGTGTCGCCGCTGCTTTCGGGCCCGAACCCCACCTGATCGTAGGTCTGGCCGCCGACCCCCAGACCCTCGGCGCCGTCGGAGCTGACGAGCAGCGCCAGCACGGGATCGGGGCGAACCGGCATTTCCGACTGGCTGGCCTTCGCCGGCAGCGCCATGTGCTCCATGTCCACCCAGCCGTCCGCGGTCTGCTCGAGCACATAGCCCGAGTTGGGCAGCGGGTCCGGCGGAATCAGCGGCGGCGGCTGTCCCTGGCCCGTCGTCACCGGCGCTTCGAGGCCGTCGAGCCTGCCGTCGAGGTCGATCGAGACGGCCGCGCGCACGGGGCCGCCCGCTTCCCGGTAGGCGGCCAGCGCCGACACGTTCATCGCCTCCGGCAACGGCGCCGCCGACACCTGCCATGGTGAGCCCGGCGATTCACGCTCGATCACGACATCCGGCCCGGCCGCGACCGCGCCGCCGTCGGGCAGCGCGGCGACCTTTGAGAGGATCGCTTTGCCCGCGCCGCCCAGGGCGCTCGCAGCTGAGGGGTCCACATGCCAGCACGCCGTCCCGGACGGGCACGCCGCGCCTTCTCCGTGCGCCAGCAGCCCACCGGTCTCGAATTCCTGCCCCGATTCGCCCTCGACGGCACGATAGGTGGCGAGCGCTTCCCCGCCCGCGAACGCCACCGAGGTGAAGTTCAGGCGCCACTCCGGAAGTTTCAGTTCCCGTTCGAGCCGTTCGCTTTCCGGCGCCGAGAGCGGTTCCCAGGACTTGACGTACGCGAGCAGCGCGCCCTGCTTGCCGACCGCGAAGCCGGTGTGCGGTTCGCTCGGGTCGAACGCGATCGCGGTGAGGTTGCCGGTGAAGTTGAACGGCTTGCCCGGATCGGGCTCCCACAGCCCCGTTTCACCGCTCCACACCCACATCGCGCCGTTGTCGCCGACCGCGTATGCGCGTGCAGCTTCGGGCCACGCCACGCCGCGCAAGGTGGGAGTCTGAGCCTGACCGGCGGAGTTGTACAGCGATTCCGGAAGCCAGCCGTGCCCCGGGATGTAACGGCCCACCTGGCCTTCCACGCCGACCGCGAGCGCTTCCGCGCCGGGGTCGCCCGGCGTCGTGCCGGGGGCCTGCGCGAGCGCGAGCAACGGGTGACGGAACGGCACGCTTTCCTCGTGGAGCCGGTCGCCCGAGGACTGTCCCTCTTCGGCGTGATCGGTCAATTCGATCACCTGCGACTGTCCCTCGTGGTCTCTGCCTTCTTCGCCCGTGCCCACGCCGTCGGCGATCACCCCCTGCACCGGCGCGCCCGGCGATGAGCGGTACAGCGCGGCGCCGCCGGCGCCGCTTTCCCCTTCCCCGCCGTCGCCAACCGTGTACTGAAACGCCCCGCCCGCGAGCTCGAGCATCGCGCGGTCGGGCAGACCGGTGATCACGCGCGTGCCGGGGTCTGTGGGCGAGGAGCCCGGCCACGCGAAGCTGCGATAGCTCGCCGGCAGCGCTTCGCCCAGCGAGCGTTCGGCCGAGCACGCCCTGCCCGCCGGATAGCACCAGGTGCCCGCGACCTGCGCCTGCGCCGGCCCACCCGCCCCTTCACCGGGGGCGAGCACGAGCTCGCTGACATCCACCGCCGTCGGTTCGCCGTTGAGGTGCACCTGGAAGTCGACCCAGACGCCCTGCGAGGTCGCGGTCAACATCTGCGCGCCCCCACCGAGCGGCATGACCTGCTGCGTGCTCACCCCGCTGGGGGGCGTGGCGGAGCCGAGCATCCAGTCGGACACCGGCACGGCCTTCCACTCATAGCCGCCCGCTTCGCCTGCACGCACGCGCCGGTAGAGCGCGAGCTGTTCGGGCCGTTCGTGCGGACCGTAGCCCGCGAGCAGCCAGCAGTTCTGGGGCGAGCTCGCGCCGGGGTCCGACTGCGTGCCCGAGCACGAGATCGCGAGCGCCGCGAAGTGGCGCAACCGTTCTCCTTCGGCCAGCACCGGCTCGCGCGTCCACGCCGCCTTGCCCTGCGCGCCGTCGTAGTGCAGTACCCCCGGCGCGGCTTGCGGCGCGCCGGGGGGACCGCTCGGGCCGCCGTCACCGTAGGGGGCGATCAGCACCCCCGTGCGTTTGCCTTCCTCTTCGATCGCCGCGTACGGCACCTG
>WQXW01000362.1 GCA_009781575.1 Solirubrobacterales bacterium | reverse complement strand
TCGAGCATCGGCCGCGGGAAGCTGAACGCGCCCGCGGTGCCCTGTTCGGCGAGCTGTGCCAGTTGCGGGCCACCCGGGTACGGGAGCCCCAGGAGCTTGGCGGTCTTGTCGAACGCCTCCCCGGCCGCGTCGTCGCGGCTCGCGCCCAACACCCGGTACGCCCCCACTGCCGAGACTTCGATCAGCAGCGTGTGACCGCCGGACACGAGCAGCGCCAGGTGCGGAAACGGCGGCACCTCGGGCTCGAGGAGCGGCGCCAGCAGGTGGCCTTCCAGATGGTGCACGCCCAGCGCCGGCACGGCCCAGGCATACGCGAGGCTGCGGGCGAGCGACGCCCCGGTTAGCAGTGCGCCGATGAGCCCGGGGCCGGCGGTGTAGGCTACCCCGTGCAGCTCCCTCGGCTCAGTCCGCGCCACCTCCAGCGCCTGGCGCACCAGTGGCAGCAGGCGCCGCACGTGGTCGCGCGAGGCGAGCTCGGGGACGACGCCCCCGTAGGCGCGGTGCAGATCCACCTGACTGAAGAGCTCGTGCGCAAGCAGGCCGGTGCGCGCATCGAGCACCGCCACGGCACTTTCGTCACAGGAGGATTCGATCGCTAACACGCGCATGCGCGGCACTCTATCCCAGTTGCGGGAGTCGACCCACGCATCAGCGGCACCCTCCTGTGGCACGCTCGACTCATGTATAGTCTGAGCTCAAGGCGGCTCGAGGCGGCCGCGGTATCAGACGCTTGAGCGCAGTCAACCCGCCTGACGGGGAAGCTTCTACAGAGCATGGGTCGGGGACCCGGCGGGCAGCCGGGCGATCGGCCGTTGTCTTCGGTTTCCTGTTTCTCCCCCTGATGGTCCTGGAGTCCCCCGCTGCCCGGGCCGCCCATTGCACCGTCGCGCGGCTGCCGGACATTCCGGTCACGATGAACGGCCTGGTCCCCACGGTACACGCGCAGATCAACGGTAAGGATGCGCTGTTCGTGGCCGACAGCGGCGCGGCCTTCAGCCTCCTCACACGCGCGGCGGTCCAGGAGTTTCACGTGCGAGTGGATCCTTCGTTTCGCGGGCTTTATGTAAGCGGAGTCGGGGGCTCCGAGCGCGCCGAGGTTGCCGTGGCCGACACCTTTACGCTCTTCGGCAGGACCTGGCGCAATGTGGAATTCGTGGAGGCCGGCAGCGACTTCGGCCACGGCGCGGTGGGTCTTCTCGGACAGAACGTATTCAGCATCGCGGACGTCGAGTACGACCTGGCGAACGGAGTCATCCGCCTGGTGAAGCCCACGGACTGCGGCAAAGACACCCCGCTCGCCTACTGGGCGGCCGCCGCGCACAAGCCGTACTCGGCGATCGACATCGAGTTTGCCACCCCGCAGCAACCCCATACGAAGTCGGTCGCTTACCTCAACGGCACCAGGATCCATGTAATGTTCGACACGGGCGCGAACACCTCGGTGCTGACGCTCGAAGCCGCAAAACGCGCTGGTGTCACGCCGACCAGCGAAGGCGTCACCCCGGGCGGCGCCGAGTGGGGCGTCGGACATAGGGTTTCGCAGACCTGGATCGGGCGCTTCGCGAGCTTCAAGATCGGCGACGAGGAGATTCAGCATGCCCGGTTGCGCTTCGGGGACATCTCGGCCGGCGCGGACATGCTGATCGGCTCGGACTTCTTTCTTTCGCATCGCATCTACGTCGCCAGCAGCCAGCGCAAACTGTACTTCACCTACAACGGCGGCCCGGTGTTCGACCTCACCGCGCGCACACCGGCAGCAGGGGCCAATGCGGCCGCCCCGCCCGAGGGGTCCGCAGCAGCACAGCAGGCGCCAGGACCCGTGCCGGCCAATACGCGACTCAACGACCCCACGGATGCCGCCGGCTACGCCCGGCGCGGCGCGGCGTCTGCCGCGCGGCACGACTACGAGAGCGCCATCGCGGATCTGACCCGTGCCTGCGAGCTTGCGCCGACCGAATCCAGTTACTTCTACGAGCGCGGCGTGGCGCATTGGCAGAACCAGCAGGCGGATGCGGCGTTGGCCGACTTCGATCAGGCGATCAAGCTCAAGCCCGACGACGTGGACGCGCTGCTGGCCCGGGCGACACTGCACGCCCGCCGCCACGATCCTCCGGCGGCGATCGTGGCCGACCTTGATCCGGCGGATCGCGCGCTGCCGAAAGAAGCCGACGCGCGTATGCGCCTCGGCGAGCTGTACGCGTACGCCGGGCAGCCGGCCGCCGCGGTTGTGCAATATTCCAAGTGGATCGACGCCCGTCCGCGCGATGATGTGCACATGGCCGCCGCGCTCAATGCGCGCTGCAGGGCCCGGACGCTCGCCGGGCAGGAGCTCAGGCAGGCGCTCGAAGACTGCAACGCCGCCGTGAAGATGAAACCGAACACCGCCGCGTTCCTGGATAGCCGGGGGCTGGTGTACCTGCGCCAGGGCAACTACGACAAAGCGATCGCCGACTACGACGCCGCGCTGCGCCTGCAGCCGAAAACTGTCTGGGCGTTGTATGGGCGCGGGGTGGCCAAGTCGCACAAGGGCCTGAGCGCCGAAGCTCAGGCGGACATGGCGGCCGCGACCGCCCTGGAGCCGAAGATCGCCGCGCGTGCGAGCGGCTATGGCATCACGCCCTGACCCCGCGGTAGCCAAGCCCGCCGAGACTTCCGGCGGGCGGGAAAGCGCTCAGCGCAGCTGGCTGTCCTTGCTGCCGCGGCGGTTGTAGCCGCTGAAGGCCGACGCCTCCCGATCCTGCTCGTCCTGACAGGACAGGCACAGACGCACGCCCGGCAAGGCCTGGCGCCGCGCCTCGGGAATCTCGGCACCGCAC
>WQXW01000361.1 GCA_009781575.1 Solirubrobacterales bacterium | reverse complement strand
GCGGCTGGAGCTGCGGGGCGTCCGGGTGCTCGGCGGGGAAGCCGAGCGTGATCTCGCCGTCACGTTCAAGCGAAAATGCGCAGTTTGCGGAAGTCGGGCCCGGGGGCCGCGGCGCCGCGAACACACTTGTCGGAGGCTCCGTTGGGGGATTCAAAAAGAGGATTCCTTCCGCGCGGAACCAATCCTTAAAACAAAACACGCAACGGACGCTGCCCGACCGGCACCGCTGGAGCGGGCGCCGGCGGTGGAGAGCCCGGCGCGCGACCGGGCAGGTGCGATGAAATCGCCGCGGGCGCCGTGCGTGCGCATGCGGGCTCCGCGGCGCCCGTAGCCCATCGGGACTACGGCGCTGGCGTCGCGGCGGCGAGTCTGCTGGCATGTTGGGGTCATGGCCGATATCGACACGAAGATCTTCTCCGTGGACAGCGAGGAGCAGGTGCGCGCGCTGGCGGACCTGGTGCTGAGCGACGAGCGTGAGTATCCGATCGTCTGCTTGACCGCGCGCGCGGACGAGCAGGAGCCGGCCCTCTCGGTGGAGGAGGTGCGAAAGATCGTGGGCGCGGAGCTGCCGCTGTGGATGATCGCCGGCAGGTACCACCGCCGCCGCACGGAACTGTTGGCGGAGCTGCTGCCGCGCGACCTCGAGGTGTACGACGGGGCCACGCGCGTGTGGTGGCCGGGCGTGAAGCCGGGCTGCGACCCGCTCGAACACCCGCTGATCTTCGCCTCCCGCGATCCCTACAGGCGGCTGGCCGACGCGTTCGAGCCTCTGCAGCTCGCAGATCTCGAGCTCACACCCAAGCAGCAGATCGTCGCGCTGGAGCGCCGTGTGCGCGCGGCCGAGCAGCGGCGGCGCGCCGTCGAAGTCGAACGCGACGAGTTGGCCCGTCGATTGGAGCAGTCGTCCGGCGAACGCGCCGCGGCCCCCGAGCGCGCGGCGCGCGTGAGCAGGCCGCGCGAGCGCCCCCCGGAGGCGGAGCGCTCGATCGCCGATACCGCGAGCGCCCTGGACGCGGAGCTTCGCTGGCCGGTGCTGCTCGTGCTCGAGTGGGGAGAGGCGCTGCGCAGCCCCGCCGACCGTCGAGAGTGGCCGCTCGGCCTCCACAGGTTCCTCCCCGGCTTCGACGCCACCACGCGCCGGATCGACGTGCCGGCGCGTCGACTCGCGTGGGTGTGCGCGATGGTCGCCTGCGAGCGGGCGGCGCACACCGGCTTGGAGCCGCACCTGCTCCGCACGGGCCCCGGCGGCAAGACGGCGGCGCTCGAGCGCGACGACGGCGCGGTGGCCTGGCGCTGCGCCGTGGGCCGCGCGGGCGCCGGCGGACCGCGCCTGCACTACTGGCGCCGCCGGGACGGCGCGATCGAGTTCGCGTCGCTCAAAATCCACGACGACATGTCGATCCCAGCGGCGTAGGCGAAGGAGAGGCGCGGGATCGGCGCGGCGCGGTCAGGCGGGACACGCGCTGCGAGAACCGTCCAGCCCGCTCACGCGCAACTCAGGCGCGCGGTGGTGGCCTCCAGCTTCCCCGCGTGTGTCCATACCAGATGAAAGACGCCGCGGGCGCCGGCGAACACCTGGGGAGGGTTGACTTCTTCGCCGTGGTGCGATTCGGAGAGGAACAACGTGCGCGAGAAGCGCGGGCACCGCGGCGTTGCGGCATGAAGCCAGACGGATCCGGGTGCGCCGGTGAAGAAGGTTGAGGGAGAGCTCGCGATCAGGACCGCGTTCGACGACGTGACGGCCGCTGTAACCCAGGCCGTGAGGGCCGAACTGGGCGCGTATGTAGAGATTGCCGCGAAAGGTTTCGACCCCTTCGAACCCCAGTTCAGGTTTGATGTGGGGCAGGTGCTGGACGCGGTAGGGCCTGCCGAACCGACCGCCGGGACGCGCGGAGGCGATCCAGCCGGGCTGCCCACCGCCGAGGCATTCTCGACACCACGCGATCTCGATCCGCCCGCCGCGCTCGACCACCTCGGGCGGGTCTTCAAAGCCCGAGGAGTCAGAACCGGAGGAGTGCGGAAGGCGACGGGCACGCGTCCAGCGGCCCTTGGCGCTCAGCTGCGCGACCACCACGACCCCGCAGCGCCCGAAAGGGATCCTGGAGAGGCAGTTTTCTTCTTCTCGGCGACCTCCCGGAAACACACGGGCGCTCGCGACGTCCCAACCGCTCTTCAGGGGTGTGAGCGTCAACTGCGGTCCGCGGAGGGCAGTTGGAAGTTCGACCTTCTCGACAGAGCCGTCTTCCCCGAGGCGAAACAGTTCGCCGCGACCGACCACCCAGCCCCCACCCCTGGGATCCCTCAGCGCCCGTCCCCCCGATTCCCCGATCGGGACCGGGACCGCAGCCCCGAGCGCGATCGTTGCCTGCCCGATCGTGCCCGAATGCGACGCCGCCGCCGTGCTCGTCGCGTGCACGGCCACCACGATCGCGATCGTGATCGTGATCGCGCTGCCGAGCGCCGAGCGCCATCTGGCACGCACAAAGACCGCACCCCTCCCCATGCTCCGCGAAACACGCGGCCGCGACGCGCGATGCGCCGCCGCCGTCCACCCGGATCCGCAACCACAGCCAATGTGCACACCGAGCTGATCCGTCGACTTCGCGACACGGTCGGCGGTTGGAAGATTCCCGCCGTGCACATCTCGCTGTTCGGCAGTGCCGCACGCGGCGACGGCGACATCCACAGCGACATCGATCTCCTGATCGCGCGACCCGCCGGCCTCGACCCTGAAAGTGAGCAGTGGCGAGCACAGATCGACGCGCTCGCAGAGGATCTGCGCCGCTGGACCGGCAACAATGCCGGCATCGTCGAGATCTCAG
>WQXW01000360.1 GCA_009781575.1 Solirubrobacterales bacterium | reverse complement strand
GTCCACGCTCTGTGGCGAGACGCGCCAGCGCAGATCGGCGCGGCTCTGCAGCACGCCGAGGCCCGAGCAGGGTGGATCGACCAGCACGCGATCGAAGGCCGCCCCGTCCGGGCGCGGCGCCCCCGCATCCGCCACCTCCAAGCGCACGCTGCGCGCGCCCATGCGCCGCAGGGTGCGCTCGAGCGCGCGTGCGCGGGCGGCGTTCCGCTCCACCGCGACGATCTCGCCCGAATCGCCCATGAGCGCGGCGAGCTGCGTGGTCTTGCCCCCCGGCGCCGCGCAGAGGTCCAGCACGCGCTCACCGGCGCGCGGCGCGAGCACGCGCGCGGGCAGCATCGCACCGCGCGACTGCGCGGTGATCGCCCCCGCCGACCACAGCTCCGAGCCCTGCAGGTCGAAGGGCCCATCCAGCACCAGCGCCTCGGGGAGCGCGGGATCGCCGTGCGCGGCCACGGGGAGCGCGCCGCGGACCGCCGCCGGCTGGGCGCGCAGCGTGTTGACGCGCAGCGCCACCTCGCCGGGCTCGTTGTCGTGGGCCATCAGCGCGCGCGCGGTGTCGGCTCCCAGCTCCTCCCACCAGGCGCGCGCGAGCCACTCGGGGTGCGAGTGCAGAATCGCGGCGCGCGCCGGCGTCTCCTCGCCGAGCCCCTGCAGCCAGGCCGGGCCCTCCCGCGCGCCGCGGCGCAGCGCGGCGTTCACGAGGCCGTGGCCGCGGCTCCCCGATCGCTTGGCGAGCTCCACCGAGTCGGCCACAACCGCGCGGGCGGGCGCGCCGCCGAGGTACAGCAGCTCATACAGGCCCAGCCGCAGCGCGGCGAGCACCGCCGCGTCGAGGCGCCGGGCGCTGCGATCCGCCAGCCGCTCGATCAGCGGATCGAGCGTGCCCCGCCTCTGCACCGCACCGTAGGCGAGGCGCATCGCCAGCGCGCGATCGCGCCCGGAGAGCGTGCGCGCCTGCGCGTGGAAGGCGCGATCGGCGTAGGCGCCGTGCTCGAACACACGCCGCAACACCGTGTAGGCGCACTCCCGCGCCGGCGCCGGGGCCGCCCGCGGGCCGCCGCCAGAGCTCACGCGCGCGCCACGGGGTGGCCGCGCAGGTAGGCGCCGCTCTCCATCGCCCGCCCGCCGGGCGGCTGAACTTCCAGGAGCTCCAGCGCGCCACGCGCGGTGCCCCACACCAGGCGCGCGCCCACCGTGCGCAGCACCCCGGGCTCGACCTCCGCGGGCACGAGCGCGGGCGGCGCCTGCGCGGCGCGGCGCACGCCGAGCAGGCGGTGGTCGCGCTCGAGCGCGATCCGCGCGCCGATGTGGGGATGGAGCGCGCGCACCACGCGCTCGAGCCGCTCCGCCGGGCACGCCGGATCGAGCAGCCGCTCCTCGGGGGCGATCTTCTCCGCATAGGTCGCGGCCGCGTCGTCCTGCTCGGCGAAGTGCAGCGTGCCACGCTCGGCGCGCGCGAGCGCCTCCACCAGCAGCTCGCCCCCGACCCGCGCCAGGCGCCCCGCGAGCGCGCCGAAGTCGTCGTCGGCAGCGATCGGCTCGCGCGCGGCCAGGCACACCGGCCCGCTGTCCAGCCCGGCGGTCAGGCGCATGATCGAGACGCCGGTCTCCTCATCGCCGGCCATGATCGCGCGCTCGATCGGCGCGGCGCCGCGCCAGCGCGGCAGCAGCGAGGGATGCACGTTGAGCAGCTCGTGTTCGGAGAGCAGCGGCTCGCGGATCAGCGCCCCGAAGGCGCACACGACCACCGCCTGCGGCGCGGCGGCGGCGATCCGCGCGCGCGCGTTCTCGTGGTTGACCCGCTCCGGTTGGGCCAGCTCGATGCCCAGCGCGCGCGCCGCCACGGCCACCGGTGGCGCGCCGGGGCGCCGGCCCCGCCCGCGCGGCCGGTCGGGGCGCGTGAGCACCAGCGCGGGGCGATGGGAGCTCTCGGCCAGCCGCTCCAGCACCGCGACGGCGAACGCAGAGGTGCCGAGGAAAACCGTGCGCAAACGCGACCCGTGCCGCTACGCGGGGCTGGCCTCTTGTTGTTGGGTCGTCGTCGTCGTCGTCGTGGCCTCGCGCATCGCGCGCATCGCCTCCCGGCGCTGCTCGCGTGAGATGCGATCGAGGATCAGCACGCCGTCGAGGTGATCGACCTCGTGCTGAATCACGCGCGCCTCCAGCGCCTCGACCTCCAGACGCAGCGGCGCGCCGCTGGGATCGAGCGCACTCACAGCGATGCGCGCCGCGCGCTCCACCTCCACGTGCACGCCGGGCAGGCTCAGGCAACCCTCCTCGGCGAGCTCGGTCTCCTCGCTGCGCCACTCGATCTGCGGATTCACCAGCGCCCGGATCGGCTCATCGGCCTGCGTGCGGTACACGAGCAGGCGATGGAGTATCCCGAGCTGGGTGGCGGCCAGCCCGATGCCGAGCGCGTCGTGCATCAGCTCGCCCATGTGCCGCGCCTCCGCGGCGAGCTGCTCGTCGAAACGATCCACCGGCAAGGCGGTGGCGCGCAGCACGGGATCGCCCAGCTTGCGCACCCGGCGCAGCGCCGTGTCGCGCCGCGCCCTGGTCTCCGGGTCGAGCTCTTCGACCGCGGGTGCGTCCTCCTCGGGCTCGACCTCGAAGTCGTCGGGATGATCGGGATGAGCCACAGCCCTCAGTTTATGGACGCGACCAGCCAGCAGGGCCCGGGACGCCGGGGCTTTCTTTTGGGCGCGGCTCTCCTGGAGGGACAAGCACCCCTCGAACACATCTGTCGCCGGCGCCGTTGGGGGATTCAAAAAGAGAATTCATTCCGCGCGGAATGAATCCAAAAAACAAAACACGAAACGGTCGCT
>WQXW01000359.1 GCA_009781575.1 Solirubrobacterales bacterium | reverse complement strand
AGGCTCCGTTGGGGGATTCAAAAAGAGGATTGGTTCCGCGCGGAACGAATCCAAAAAACAAAACACGCAACGGACAGAGCTCGATCGGCACGCCGCATTCTGCGGCAACCTGGCGATGGCCGCCCGCATCGGTCCACGGGTCAGAGAAAGTGCCGCAAACGCCGCGAAGAGGTCCGCACCGATCCCCCCGCCGCCCACCGCGATCCTGGCCGCGCGGCCAGTGCGCGTAGTAGGCTCTGGCAACCATGGCGCTCGAGCGGCCGCCGGAGCTGGAATACACCAACCCACTGATGCTGATCGCGCGCGATCTGCGTCTGGAGCGCACCAGCCCGGTGGGGTTCCCGCCGGGCGAAACCGATTTCTCGCTGGCCCGCACGTTGCGCTTCTCGGAGGAACCGCTGCGCATCCTGCTGGATTGTTATGCGCGGTTCGGCCCGGTGTTCACGCTGCGGGTGTTCCACGGCAACATCGTGTTCATGATCGGCGCGGAGGCCAATCACTACATCACGGTGTCCCACGCGTCCAACTTCACCTGGCGCGAGTCACACTTCCGCGACCTGGTGGCGCTGGTGGGCGACGGCCTGCTGACCACCGACGGCGAATTTCACCGTCGCTCGCGCCAGATCATGGTGCCGGGGTTTCACCGCGAGCGGGTGCTCACCTATGTGGAGGCGATCGTGGAGGAGACCGAGCGCGCGCTGGAGGAGTGGCAGCCGGGCGCCAGGGTGGAGTTGTACACGTGGACGCGTCGGCTGACCATCAACGTGGCGATGCGCGCGCTGTTCGGCGTGGACCCCGAGGGCGAGCGCGCGCGCTCGATCGACGCCGCGCGCGCGTTCGAAGAGGCGCTGTCGTTCTACTCCACCCCCTACCCCACGCGCATGCTCCACGGCCCGTTCACCCCGTGGCGCAAGCTGATGCGCGCGTCGCGCAAGCTCAACAACCTGATCTATGAGGAGATCGCACAGCGGCGCGCCAGTGGCGAGCGGGGTGAGGACATCATGAGCCTGCTGCTGGACGCGCACGACGAGGACGGCGAGGCGCTCAACAACGTGCAGATCCGCGACCAGGTGATGACCCTGCTGTGGGCGGGCCACGACACCACCACCGCCACCGTGTCGTTCATGTTCGCCGAGCTGATCCGCCACCCGGAGATCGTGGCGCGCCTGTGGGCCGAGCAGGACGCGGTGCTCGGCGCGCGCGCGCCCACCGGCGAGCAGCTGATGGGCGACGCGCTGCCCTACCTGGAGATGGTGTTGGATGAGACGCTGCGCAAGTACCCCGCCGCGTGGCTCGGCCCGCGCCGCTCGGTGAGCGCGTTCGAGTTCGACAGCGCCTGGGTGCCGGGCGAGACCTACGTCAACTACAGCTCGTGGGCCACCCACCACCTGCCCCACCTGTTCCCCGAACCGGAGCGCTTTGATCCGGAGCGGTTCCTGCCGGAGCGCAAGGCGGCGCTGCCCAAGGGCGCCTACATCCCCTTCGGCGGCGGCTCACGCATGTGCATCGGGATGCGGTTCGGCCAGCTGGAGAGCCGCGTGATCGCCACGCTCATCCTCCAGCGCTTCGCGCTGGAGCTGCCGCAGCGCTTCGAGCTGAGGATCCGCCAGATGCCCACGATCTCCCCGCGCGCGCTGCCGGTGATCGTGCACGAGCGCGGGCGCGCGCGGGCGCGGCCGGCGGCCGTGGCAGCGGCCTGAGCGCGCGCCATGAAAATGCGCATTTTGCGGGGATCGGGCGCGCGCGACCTCGAACACACCTGTCGGAGTCCCCGTTGGGGGATTTGTTTTGAGGATTCGTTCCGCGCGGAATGAATCCAAAAAACAAAACACGAAACGGACGGAGCTGGACCGGCGCCGCCTCGGTCTGTGGCAACCTCGCCCGCGCGGCGGGACCCCCCCGTGTGGGCGTGGCCGGGGCGCGGGCCCCCCCGCTACCCTTGAGGCCCCGGCGGGGGGCGCGTAGCTCAGCTGGCCAGAGCACCTCGCTTACACCGAGGGGGTCGCCCGTTCGAGTCGGGCCGCGCCCATGACCATGAGCGACTCCCCCATCCCCATCCGCATCGCCGTGATCGGCTCTGGCCCGGCGGGCTTCTACGCGGCGGGCCACCTGCTGAAGGACTCCACCGGCCAGGTGGAGGTGGACATGATCGAGCGGCTGCCCACCCCATGGGGGCTGGTGCGCTCGGGCGTGGCGCCGGACCACCCCAAGATCAAGTCGGTGAGCCGCGTGTACGAGAAGACCGCCGCGCACCCGCGCTTTCGCTTCTTTGGCAACGTGGAGCTCGGCCGGGACATCTCTCGCGAGGAGCTCCGCGAGCACTACCACGCGATCGTGTACGCCACCGGCTCGGCGGGCGATCGCCCGCTGGGCATCCACGGCGAGGACCTTCAGGGCAGCTGGGCGGCGACCGACTTCGTGGGCTGGTACAACGGCCACCCCGACTACTGCGACCTCGAGTTCGACCTCTCGTGCGAGCGCGCGGTGGTGGTGGGCAACGGCAACGTGGCGTTGGATGTGGCGCGCATGCTGATCGTGCGGTGCGAGGAGCTTCAGAGCACCGACACCGCCGACCACGCGCTGGAGGCGCTGGAGGGGAGCGCGATCGAGGAGGTGGTGGTGCTGGGCCGCCGCGGGCCGGCACAGGCGGCGTTCACCAACCCGGAGCTGCGCGAGCTGGCGGAGATCGACGGCGCGGATGTGATCGTGGACCCCGTGGAGCTCGAGCGCGCGCTGGCGGTGGAGGGCCCCGAGCTGGACGTGACCCAGCGCAACAACGTGGCGATCCTGCGGGAGTGGGCGCAACGCGGCCCGCAGCGCCGGCGCCGGCACAGT
>WQXW01000358.1 GCA_009781575.1 Solirubrobacterales bacterium | reverse complement strand
TCGGCCCCCGCGGCCGCGCCTCGGTCGACCTGCTGGGCACCGGCCCCCAGTTCGCCCACGCCGGCGGCCCCCTGCTGCGCCACTTCAGCTCGGCCCAGCTCGAGTCCCAGCAGGCGCTCGCGCTCCCCGAACCGGTGGCCCAGCAGATCGGCGCCTCCTTGCTGCAGCCGATCGAGGTCCAGGTGGGAACGCGCGTGACCACAACGCTGCTGGGCGCCACGCTCCAGGAAGCCGACATCGGCGGCCTCGTGCACAGCCCCGTGGCGGTCGCGCCGGTCGCTTACGCCCAGACGCTGGCCGGCACCGGCGAACGCGTGATGCGCATCTTCGTGCGCACCGCAGCCGGGCGCGAACCGCAGGTCGCCGGGGCGCTGCGCCGGCTCGCAGGCGGGCGCCTCAACGTGGTGCCGGCCGATTTCGACTCGACCCTCTTCGCCAAGGCCTCCGGCCCCGCCAACCAGGGCGCCGAACTGTTCTCGGCGATCAGCGCGCTGGTGGGCTTCATGTTCGCATTCAACGCGCTGTTGATCACCGCCCGGCTGCGCCGCGACCTGATCGGCGAGCTGCGCCGCCACGGAGCCACGCGCGCGATGACGATTCAGACCCTGCTCTTCGACGCACTCGTCCTGGGTGCGTTCGGCTGCGCGCTCGGGCTCGCGCTGGGCGACCTCCTCTCGGCGGCGCTCTTTCGCACCGAACCCGGGTACCTCGCATACGCCTTCCCGGTCGGATCGCAGCGCATCGTCACCTGGCAGAGCGCGGCGATCGCGGTCGGCGCCGGCATGGCGGCGGCCTGCGTCGGCGTGCTCGCTCCCCTGCGCGGCGCGCTCGCGCGTCCGCTGCGCCGCCGCGCGCTGGCACGTTCCGGACTGGCTCCCGTGCAGGCTGCGGTGGGTCTCGCCTGCCTCGCCGCCACGACCGCGATCCTCGCGCTGCGCCCCGCCAGCGCGGTGCTGGGCACCGTGACGCTGATGGTGGCACTGCTGGCGCTGCTGCCGTTCCTCTTCGACGCGCTGATCGGCGCGTTCGAGCGGGCACAGCGCCCGCTGCGTTCGGCGGCGACGCGCCTGGCGGTGATCGAGTTGCGCACGCCCGCCACGCGCACGCGCTCGCTGGCGATCGCCGCGACCGGCGCAATGGCGGTGTTCGGCGCGGTGGCGCTCCGCGGCGCGGGCGGCAACCTCCAGGGCGGCATGGACCGCGTGGCGGCCGACGTCAACGGCTCCGCCCGCGTGTGGGTCTCGGTGGCGGGCAGCTCCAACACGCTCAGTACCACCCCCTTCTCGCTCCCCCCGGCCACGCTCTCCCGCCTGCGCGCGCTCCCCGTCGTCGCCTCGCTGGGCGTCTACCGCGGCGGCTTCCTCAATCTCGGCGCGCGCCGCGTGTGGATCATCGCGCCGCCGTCTCAGTGGGCCAAACCACTGCCGGCGAGCCAGCTGTTGACCGGCGATCTGACCACCGCCGAGGCGCGCTTGCGCGCGGGCGGCTGGGCCGCGATCTCCGAGGCGATCGCCTCCGAACGCCACCTGCGCATCGGCGACTCCTTCGCGCTGCCCTCCCCCGTGCCCACCACCTTCCGCGTCGCGGCGCTGACCACCAACGTTGGCTGGCCCCCGGGCGCCCTGGTGATCAGCTCGCGCGACTACGCCCGCGCCTGGGGATCGAGCGACGCCAGCGCGCTCAACCTCCAGCTACGACCGGGCACCTCCCCCGCAGCGGCCGCCGACGAGATCCGCGCGGTGCTCGGGCGGTCCTCGGGCCTCACAGTCCAGACTGCGGCGCAGCGCGAAGCGGCGTGGCGCGCCTCCAGCCGCCAAGGTCTCTCGCGCGTCTCACAGATCTCCCTGCTGGTGCTGATCGCGGCTGTGCTCGCCACCGCGGGCGCGATGGGCGCGATGATCTGGCAGCGCCGCCGCCAGCTGGCCTACCTCAAGCGCCAGGGCTACCACCGCGGGGTGCTCTGGCGCGCGCTGCTGTATGAGAGCGCCCTGCTCCTGGGCGCGGGCTGCTCCATCGGCGCGCTCTTCGGCCTCTACGGCCAGATCCTCCTCAGCCACGCCCTGGCGAGCGTCACGGGCTTCCCCGTGGTCTTCTCCGTTGGCCCGCTGGTGGCGCTCCGGAGCGTGGCGCTGGTCAGCCTCGCCGCCGCCGCGATCGTGGCCGCCCCTGGTTACCTCGCCGCGCGCGTCGCTCCGAGCGTAAAGCCGGGGTGAGCGGCGCCGTGGTCATGTCGGAAAGAGTTCGACCACCGTCAGCGCGGTATTTGCGCGCGGCTGGGGGCGCGCCCACAGGGAATGGCCCACGTGATGCGCAGCGCCGTTCAATCTTCTATGGGCGATCCGAGCGCGCAAAACCAGCCGCGTCGGACGGACTCTGAAATTAGGCCCCTTCGAACAATCGCTCGCCCGTGACCTGCTAGAGAGCGGATGAGGATGCAACGCCTCGGCGCACAGGGCGTGACGCTCGCTCGCGCGGGTGCCCGCGAGCTGATCTGGGGACTGCGCGCGACCTCGCGCGAGGTGGACCGCTGGCGCGGGCTGGCGGAGCGCATCCCCCACTCTGACCTCCGTGCGGATGCCCTCCACGCCCTGAGCCACAAGCGCGGCAACATAGACGGCGCCGCGCTCTTCTGGACGCTGCCCGACCGGCGCAGCGCAGAGCTGCTGCGCGCGCTGGTCGCCTGGGAGGTGCTGACCGACTACCTCGATTGCGTCAACGAGCGCGGCGCGGCGCTCGGCACCGCCAACGGCCGCCAGCTGCACCTGGCGCTGGCCGAGGCGCTGCAACCGTGGGGCGGCCACCTCTCCGACTACTACCGCCACCACTCCAGCCGCGAGGA
>WQXW01000357.1 GCA_009781575.1 Solirubrobacterales bacterium | reverse complement strand
TCCCAAGCAGCGTCGCGCCCGCCGCACGAGACACAACACCCGGTAGGGGCGCGAAAGCCAAGCCACACAGCGAGACCAGGACCGTCAAGCAGAGCCGGCGAGCGCCGATCACACCGATCCCCTCCTCCGCAACAGCGCGGGGCGCGCCAACTCGGCCCCGCACGGACACGGCCATGCGGGGCCGTATCCGCATCCCGTGCTTGCGCCGCTCCCCACAGAACCAGGCTGATGCCCCGCCGATCTCATCCCGAGCGATCATGGCCGCCCCCGCGGTGGCCGCACAAGTCCAGATGCGCAACATTCCTGAGGGCCAGGATTCTTGATGCGCAATAGGTCGCCCTCGCCGGTGTCGGAGCGTAACCTCGATCACGTGGATCGAAGCGGTGCCCACGAGCAGCAGGCGAGTGCGATGCGCTCGGAGATCGCGTGGGCGCTGCTGGGATTGGTGATAGAGCGGCCCAGCTATGGCTATGAGCTGGTGCAGCGATTCAGCCGCACCTATGAGGGCACGCTGGCATTCAGCGGCGCCAAGCGCATCTACACCGCGATCGACACGCTGCGCAGCTACGCGCTGATCGAGGAGTTCAGCGATCCCGCCCCTCACATGGCGGGGTCACGGCGGCCCCGGCCGCACTACCGGGCGACCGACCGGGGTGTGCGGGGCTACGAGGAGTGGCTGCTGTCCCAGATGGAGGACCAGCGCCAGCGCAGCCGGCTCTTTGCGCGCCAACTGGCGATGCTGGAGCCGGAGGCCGCGCTCGAAGTGCTCGACCACTACGAGCGGGAGTGGCTGGAGGTGGCCGACGAGACCTCTGTGGCGGAGACCACCAGAGAGGCGCTGGCGCAGCGGCTGTTGGAGGGCGAGGAACAGAGCGCGCTGGAGGTGCGGATCGCCTGGATCGAATACGCCCGCAAAGAGCTCGCGGCGCTGATCGCGGAACAGGCCAAAGGGGATCAGGGGCGCTGAGGACGTGCTCGAGCTCGAGCGCATCAGCAAGCGCTATCGCAACGGCGCGCGCGACATCGAGGTGCTGCGGGATGTGTCGCTCGAGCTTCACGAGCGCGAAGTGATCGCCGTGTGGGGCGCGCGCAGATCGGGGCGCTCCACGCTGTTGCGCATCGCCGCCGGCGTCGAGGCGCCCGACGTGGGCACGGTGCGGTTCGCCGGCCGGCACCTCGCGCTCGGCGGTGGCGCGGTCGCCGGCGGGATCGCCTACTGCGCGCCCGCGGCACGAAGCCTGGAAGGACAGCTCGTGCTCGAGGAGCTGATCGCCGCCCAGCTCGCGCTGGGCACCAGGCCGTCCGGCGCACGAGCGCGTGCGGTGGGTGCGCTGGAGCGCGCCGGCGCGTTCGATTGTCAGGCGCGCCGGCCCCACGAACTGGACAGCGCCGAGGCGGCGCGCGTGGCGATCGCGAGGGCGCTCCTGCAGGAGCCTTCGCTCTTGGTCATCGACGAGCCCACCACCGGCGTCGAGGCACAGGAACGCGACAGGATCCTCGAGCTGTTGCGCTCGCTGAGCAAAGACGGCATCGCGATCCTCATGAGCCTCGACAAAGGCATCGGCCTGTTCGCCGCCGATCGCGCGCTCGCGGTGGGCGAAGGACGGCTGCGGGGCCACGTCGCGCCCGAGCTCGCGCCGATCGTGGAGTTGCCGCTGCGGCTGAGTGGGTGACGCTGCCCTGCTTCTCGGCGACGCTGCGCGCCAAGCAGGTCTCGAGCTGCCGGCGTACGCGCATGAGCGACCAGCTGGCGCAGCTGCTTTGCTGCGGCTGCTCGTCGATCGGGAGTGCGGCGCGGGGAAGCGCCTACGACTGGGGACTCGGCCGTCAGCGAGCTGACGAGCCTCGCCGCACCGGACCGATCTTGTGCTCCGGCGTTCCCACGCTGCGCAGAAAACGCGCCTCCACCGGATCCCGTGGCTTATCGCGCCTGATGGGACGAAGGCGGGAGAGCATCCGCTCGCTCTTCGCGCGCCGCTCCAACGCTTCGCTGCGCCACTGCTCAAGGGACATCTTCTCCGTTCTCACAACCGCTGATGATAGTCGGCCCGCTGCGCCGCACGTGCGATCCGGTGGAGCTCGTCGGACTCGGGCGGGCGGCCACCGGCAAGCAGCCGGCGCTCGATCTCGCGCAACGCCTCCAGCCCCGCTGAGACGCGCTGCGCACCAGCACGGCGCTCCAAGTCCTCCTGTTCCCGCACCGTCAGGCCCGCGAGCAGCACCAGCGCCTGCTTCGCCACGACCTCATGACCCGTGGCCTCGAACTCCTCGAGGCGGTGCAGCAGCATGTCCACGCGGCATCACCACATCGATGTCGTGGGTCTGGAACTCCTCGCTCTCCGTCCAGAAGTACACCGCCATGCCGCCGACGATCACCGGATGAATGCCGAGCGGCGCCGCCAGCTCCTCGACCAGTGCGACCACCTCGAGCGTACGCTCCATCACATCCGGGATACGCGCTGCGCGGGCGAACTCGCTTCGAGGCCTGCTGGAAGTGCTGTCGCTGTCGTTGGGCATCGCGACGAAGTTAGCGCCGCCCGCGGCGCCATTCAGCCCAGAAGCAACTCTCCAGGGAGATCGAGTCCCCGCGCTCTTCGATCAGCTGGCACTTTGCAGTGCGCAACCCCACCCCCTACCTCTGACCCGCCCGCGAGCGCACATCACCCCCCTCGCCCGCCTGAAGCTCCCCCAGCGCCAGCGCGACCTCGAGCTCCGCCGGGCAGGGGTGCAGCGAGCGCCCAAGCCGCCTTTCGATCGTGCTCAAGCGCGCTTCCACGGTGCTGCGCGCCACCCCGAGCGCGGCCGCCGCCGAGGAGATGTTGCGCTCCGCCGCCAGGTATGCG
>WQXW01000356.1 GCA_009781575.1 Solirubrobacterales bacterium | reverse complement strand
TGGATCGCCATCACGCCCCGCCGGGTCGCGATGCCATCCGCCAGCAGGCCGCGCATCAGCTCGGCGCGCCCGATCGGGGCGCCGTCGCGCAGGCGCACGCAGTAGGACTGCCAGGTGCGGTGCGTGTGCGGCGGGTCGTCGTGAGGCGCCTCCAGGTGGGGAAGCTGCTCGAGCGCGGCGGTGTAGCGCTCGGCGAGCAGCCGTCTGCGCTCGAGGATCTCATCGAGCGCGTCGAGCTGGCACAGCCCGAGCGCTCCCTGCATGTCGGTCATGCGGTGGTTCCAGCCGCGCTCGGGGTAGGCCTCGAGCACCACATCGCGCGCGGAATGGCGCGCGAGGTCGGAGGTGTCCATGCCGTGTGCGCGCAGGCGGCGCAGCCGCGCGGCGAGCGCCGCCTCCTGCACCGCGATCATGCCGCCCTCGCCGGTGGTGATCACCTTGCGTGGGTGCAGCGAGAAGCACGTCGGCGCACCGAGTGAGCCGATCGGCGCGCCTCTGTAGCGGGCGCCGATCGCGCACGCGGCGTCCTCCACGATCGCCACACCGTGGCGCTCGGAGAGCGCGTAGAACGCGTCCATCTCCGCGGGCAGCCCGAGCTGGTGGACCGGCATGATCGCCTTCGTGCGCTCCGTGATCGCGCGCTCGGCCGCCTCGGGATCGAGGTTGTAGGTGCGCGGTTCGATGTCGGCGAACACGGGGGTGGCACCGCAGTGCGAGACCGCGTTGGCGGTGGCGATGAAGGAGAGCGAGGGCACGATCACCTCATCTCCCGCTCCCACGCCGCTCACGTGCAGCGCGAGCGCGAGCGCGGTGGTGCAGCTCGTGGTCGCCACCGCGTCCGCGGCCCCGACGCGCGCGGCGAACGCGCGCTCAAACGCCGCAACCCCGGGTCCCTGGGAGAGCCAGCCGGACGCGATCACGTCCGCCACCGCCGCGGCCTCCCCCCCCGTGAGGTGGGGACGCGTGATCGGGATCTGCATCACCGCGCGGCGGCGAGCGCCGCCGTCGCACCGCGGTCGCGCTCGGCGCGCCACCAATCCACCAGGCGCCGCAGGCCCTGCTCGAGCTCGACCTCGGCCTCGAAGCCCAGCCGCTCGCGCGCGCGCGTGGTGTCGGCCAGGCGCCGCGGCACCTTGTTCACCGAGCGCTCGGGGCCGTACTGCACCTCCAACTCCGCGCCCATCACGTCGATCAGCTGTTCTGCCAGCTGCAGCAGACTGGTCTCCGTGCCGCTGGCCACGTTGAACACCTCGTCGCGCACCGCGGTGGAGGCGGCGAGCACGTTGGCGCGCGCGACGTCGCCGATGTACACGAAGTCCATCGTCTGCGAGCCGTCGCCGAGGATCAGCGGGGGGACGCCCGCGTCGATGCGCTCCATCCAGCGCACCAGCACCTCGGTGTAGACGCCGTGGATGTCCATGCGCGGCCCGTACACGTTGAAGTAGCGCAGCGCCACGTAGTCGAGCTCGCGCATCGAGTGGAAGCTGCGCAGCAGACCCTCGTTGAACGCCTTCGCCGCGCCGTACAGGGTGTCGTTGGCGTAGGGATGGTGCGACTCGGCGGTGGGGAACTCCGCGGCGAGTCCGTACACCGACGCCGAGGAGGCGGCCACGATCTTGCGCACCCCGTGCGCGAGCGCGGCTTCGATCACGTTGTAGGTGCCGTCCACCATCACCTCGAGCGCCGCGCGCGGTTCCTCCGCGCACTGCGTGATGCGCAGCGCGGCCTGGTGGAAGACGACGTCGATCCCGCGCGTGAGCTCCTCGACGAGCTCGCGATCGCGGATGTCGCCCACCACGAGTCTCACCGGCCCGTTGGCGAGCGCCCACGTGAGGTTCGCGGGGCGACCGCGCACGAAGTTGTCGAGCACCACGATCTCGCCGGCGCCGGCTCGCACCAGCTGGTCGGCGATGTTGGAGCCGACCGCGCCGCCACCTCCCGTGATCAACGCACGTTCACCCCGCATGCTCAGGCGCTCCTCGCTACCGGTGGCCATTCGCCGCCACTTCGGTTGACACTTCGCCCGCGTCCCCCTCGTGGGAGAGCTCGCGGATGACCCGCGCCGGGTTGCCCGCCGCGATCACGCCGGCCGGGATCGACGACGCGACCACGCTGCCGGCGCCGATCACCGAATGGGCGCCGATCCGCACACCCTTGAGGATCGTCACGTGGTCGCCGATGAACACGTCCGCCCCGAGCTCGACCGCCGCCATGCGCGGCCGGCCGTCGTGGCGATGTCCGGGGCGCAGATCGTGGAAGTCGCTGTCGTAGATCGTCACACCCGATCCCAGCAGCGCGCGCGCGCCGATGCCGATGCCCGGCCCCTCGCTCTTGATGAACGCGTTGTTGTTGACCTGCGCCAGATCGCCGATCTCGATCGCGGCGGCGGGCGTGGAGGCCTCCAGCTGGCAGTGGCCGCGGTGAAAGCCCATCGAGGTCGGCCAGCCGAATTCGACGTCGTGGCCGAATGCGATCGTGCCCTCGCCCAGCAGCAGCAGTGGCTGGCGCAGGATCGGCGTGCCGCTGACACGCCGGCAGTTGGACAGCGCGCGGTAGCGCGCGATCCGGCCGCGCCGAATGAGCTCGTCGAGACGGGTCGACACTTTCATCACCCCAACAACGGGCCGGCCGCGCCGGATTTCCGCGGATCGCGCGTGATCGCGAGAAGGGCCGGCGGCTGCACGTTGCTAGAGCGGAATGGCCGAGCGCCCCACACCGTCGATCACGGTCGCCATCCCGGCCTATCAGGCGCAGCGCTTCATCGCCGAGACGCTCGAATCGATCCTGGCTCAGACGCGCGCTGCCGAGGAGGTGATCGTCGTGGACGACGGATCGACCGACGGGACCGCCCGC
>WQXW01000355.1 GCA_009781575.1 Solirubrobacterales bacterium | reverse complement strand
GTCTATTCGATGCCGGAACCGGGGCTCCGTCGATCTGATGCGGCCCGGTATGTGGTTCCCCACCGCCGCCCGATCCAACCTCGGGGGCTGGCCAAGAAGGACCGGGCCCAATGACGCGTGCCATATCGACGTGTGCGGCCACAGCGACCGCGCTTGCCCTGCTGCTCGGCGCCCCGGCGGCACTCGCCGGCCGAATGCCGCTCCGCGCCTCGGCGCCGCTGCACGGTCCCCTGCGCACGGCGCTCGGCGCGTCGACGAGCACCAACTGGTCCGGCTACGCCGCCTACGAAGCCACCTTCACATCGGCGCAGGGCAACTGGGTGCAGCCCCGAGCCGACTGCCAGTCGGTGCGCCGGCACCGCTATACGCTGGCCGCGTTTTGGACGGGACTGGATGGTTATGAAAACAACACCGTCGAGCAGACGGGGACCGAGGCGGACTGCGAAGGACCCACGCCGGTCTACTACGCGTGGTGGGAGCTGTACCCCAAGGCGCCCACGGTGATCGAAGAGCCGGTGCAACCGGGCGACGAAATGCACGCACGGGTCACCCAGGACGAACTCGTGCTCGAAGACCTCACTGCCGAATGGACCTTCAAACAGAGCTTCCCCGCCCGCTCGCTGGCCTTCGCCTCGGCCGAGTGGATCGCCGAGGCGCCCGCGCGAGGTGCGCTCACCGATTTTGGCAGTGTTCACTTCAGCGGGGTGTCGGCGAGCAGCGACGCGCTGAGCGAAGGCGCGATCGAAAGCGAAGCGTGGCGCGATTACTCGATCACGCTGGAGCGCAGCCCCCGCCATCCCACCGCGCTCGCCACCATGGGAGCGCTCGAAGAAGAGGCGAGCGCGTTCACGATTCAAGAGAACGCCGCCGCCGCCGCGCCGCCGCGCGAGCCGGCGGTCAGAAGGGACACGGGTGCGGGCACGGGCACGGGCACGGGCCCGGGCGGCGGCGTCACCAGCTGCCGCCGCCCGCCCCGGAGCTGTGCGTGGACGCCCGCGCGCGTCGCTACCGCACGAACAGCAGACCCTTGGGTTCCACCCCCGGCCCGATCAGCGGCACAGAGGTGATTTCGCCGGTCCACGGGTTCAGTTCACCCAGGTAGTTCGCCGGGAACCCGGGGGCCGGGCATGGGCTGGGCGCGCCGTTGGCGTCGCACGGCGTGGCCGCCACCAGCACCGAGCCGAATCGGAACAGCCCGGTGATCGCCACGAGCGTGTCGTGTTTGCTGTCGCTCGCATACAGCACGCCCACCGGCAGCGGCCATGCGGTGTCGTCGACCGCGGTCGACAGTTTCAGCACCGACAGCGATTGGTCGGGCCGGCCGGCGTCGCTTGCAAACACCTGCTCCTGGTCGCCCTGGCTGTCGAGCATGAAATCGCCCGCGAAGCGGGGCGCCCAGAACGGCACGACCTCGTTGGAGTCGGGGTCGGTGAGTTCGAGCCCCACATCCACTCCTTGCCCGCCCGCGTTGGCCAGCGTCGCAGTGGCCTCGTCGCTGAACAGCGGTGTGACCACCGCGGTGTGTGTGTCACCTTCGAGCTTCACCTCGTACACCGCCGGGTGGGGCGAGCCGGGGGGACCGGTTGTGCCCGGCGCCGACGCGCTGATCAGGATAGTGCCGTGGTAGATGGCTATTGCGTCGGTGCCCCCGTCGTGGGGGAGCGGTTCGTTGTAGGAGAAGTGCACCACCCGGCCGCTCACCGGGTCGATTGTGAACACACTGGAGTTGGCGTCCTCGTTGACCGTCCCGATCACCTGCCCCGTCTCTGGGTCGGCGGTGAGGCCGTCGGAGTGACCTTCCACATCCCACTGCGCGATGGGGTGGCCGCCCGGCGCCAGCTCGACCACGGTGCTGGAGTTGTTGCCCGTCGCGCTCGGTTCTCCCTGCGGGCCCACGCCGTTCTGGAAGACCACAAAGATCCTCCCGCGCAGAGTGGTGATGTCGTCCGGCTGCGTGAGAGGTTCGGCGCCGTTTGGCGTCGCGTGTTCGAGTTCCGCTCCGTTCAGGATCGCGCGGTCTCTCAGTGCGAACCGCGAGCTGCCCACACCCTGCGCCGATGCACTCAGCGGCCCGATTGCGCAGGCTCCTGCGCTCAACAGCGCCGTGGCCGCGGCGATCGCCGCGGCTCGCGGCGTCCTCGCCCACCGCTTGTCATGTCCCGTTTCCATCGTGTTTTCTCCTCATTCACATTTGACCAAGCCAAGGCCGGGCTGCGTCGTACGCGCGCACCAATGCCACGCCGCCAGCCGGTGTGGTGAAGTTATCCCGTCCGTCGAACCCGGATGGGATCATCTCGTTATCGCTCCGGCGGGCGGAGAGAAACGGTTGCGGCGAGCGGCCGCCGCTTCAGCAACGAGCTCGGGTCGCCCCCGAGGGGCGAGCTCAGGCCGGTTGCGCCGCCAGCTCCGCCGCGCCGGCCGTGTCGGAGTCGGCGCGCGCCTCCTGCACCTCCTGCGCCTGCGCGCTCGGGGGTGTGCGCAACAGCGCCAGCGCGGCGATGATGCCGGCCGCGACCGCCGCCGCGCCGACCAGGTAGGCGAGGTGGTAGCCGCCGGTCAGCGCGCTCATCAGCGAGTGTCCCTGTGAGCTCAGCGTCTTGGCGTGGTCGGTGGCGATCGTGCCGAGCGTGGCCAGCCCGATCGCGCCGAACAGTTGCACCGACACGTTGATGATCCCCGACGCCAGGCCCGCGTCGCGGGGCGGCGCGTCGGCCATGCCGATCGTGAGCAGCGGCAGGAACGACGCGCCCGCGCCCAGCCCCAGCAGCAGGAACGCGAAGAACAGGTCGGGGAAGTAACTGGCGTGTACGCCGCCCGTGCTCAGCAGCAGCAGGCCCGCGATGATGCCGGAGAG
>WQXW01000354.1 GCA_009781575.1 Solirubrobacterales bacterium | reverse complement strand
GCGGGCACGTCTCGTTGCGATCCCAGGTCGCGGTGGTTGCGATCGCCGACAACATCACCATGTACGACTCACCGATCAGCTGTACAACCGCTCGACGGTTCGTGGCGGGGTCCAGTGCGGCGCGCTACGCGGGCCGGAACGCGCGCTTCGCTGTGCAAGGCTGTTGGTGCGGCTCGGAGCTCTTTTTCCCCATGATGATGAGACTGCCCGGGCCGCAGAGCTTCACGTGCGAGCGAGGCAACTTCACCAACGTCACCTTCAAGCTTCGGTCGGCGCGCGGATAGCCTCCACCTCGGGTGGTAGTGATTCCTGCTCCGGTCGGGTGCCAGCGCGCTGCGTCGGTGAGACAACGCGTATCGTGACGGCGCCGTGAGCCTGCTCAGCGAGATCCTCGCGCGGCGGTGGAAACTGCCCCGCGCGCAGACCCGCGAGGTGGTGTGCGAGCGCGACCTGCGGATCGAGATGGACGACGGCGCGGTGCTGCTGGCCGATCGCTGGGTGGCCGCCGCCACGCGCGAGCGGCCCCAGCCGACCGTGCTGATCCGCTCCTGCTATGGGCGGCGGGGGTTCTTCGGGGTGCTGCACGGGCGCATCCTGTCCGAGCGCGGCCTGCAGGTGGTGATCCAGAGCGTGCGCGGCACCTTCGGCTCGCAGGGCACCTTCAACCCCTTCGACGAGCGCGCCGACGGGCTGGCCACGCTGCGCTGGCTGCGCCGCCAGCCCTGGCACGAGGGCCCGATCGGGATGACCGGCGAGAGCTACCTGGGCCTCGTGCAGTGGGCGGTCGCCGCCGACGCCGGCGACGACCTCACCGGGCTCTCGATCCAGGGCAGCGCCTCGCAGTTCCACGGCCAGAGCTTCCCCGGCGGCTCCATGTCGCTCGAGACCTCCGCCCAGTGGATGGCGATGATGGCGTTGCAGGAGAAGTGCGTGGTGCCGCTGCCGATGGTCGCCCGGCTGCTGCGGCTGCGCTCGCTGCTGTCGCGCGATTCGCTCGAGGATCTCGACCGGCTCGTGACCGGCGGCGAGGTGGCCTGGTTTCGCGAGGCCCAGTCCCAGCGCGACCCCGACGACGCCTGGTGGGTGGCGCGCGACTTCTCCGACGGGGTCACCAAGGTCAAAGCGCGCGTGCAGATGCTCACCGGCTGGTACGACTCCTTCGCGCCGTGGCAGCTGGAGGACTACGCCGAGCTCCAGCGCGCCGACCGCCCGCGCCAGCTGATCATCGGGCCGTGGTCGCACACCGAAGAGAACATCGTCGGCACCGGCGTGCGCCAGGGGCTGGGCTGGCTCCGCGGCCAGCTCCTCGGCGACTCGCGGCTGATCGATCCCGCCGTGGTGCGCGTGTTCGTCACCGGCGAGCCCACCGGCGGCGGCTGGCGCGAGCTGGCGCGCTGGCCCCCCGAGGAGAGTGTCCCGCGCCGGCTGTGGATAACCGGCGAGGGCTCACTCGGGTGGGAGCCGCCGCCCGCGGGCAGCGACGGCGCCTCCCGCTACCGCTACGACCCCACCGACCCCACGCCGTCGGTCGGCGGCGCGGTGATGCTCACCTCAAAGCCCGTCCGCGACAACCGCACACTGGAGGCGCGCGCCGACGTGGTCACGTTCACCAGTCCGCCGCTCGAGCACACGCTGGAGGCGATCGGCCCGGTGCGCGTCGCGCTGTGGGCGCGCGCCAGCCATCCCCACTTCGACCTGTTCGCGCGCGTGTGCGATGTCGACCCCAAACGCGCCTCGTGGAATGTGTGCGACGCGCTCGCCAGCGTCGCCCCCGAGCGCTTCGAGCGCTCCGAGCAGGACGGCGCCTGGCGGGTCGAGTTCGACCTGTGGCCGCTCGCGCACCGCTTCGCCGCCGGCAACCGCATCCGCCTGCAGGTCTCCTCGGGCGCGCATCCACGGTACATACGAAACCCGGGGACCGGAGAAGATCCGCTCACGGCCAAGACGCTCCAGGCGGTCGACGTGGAGCTGCTCTTCGGGCCCGAGCACCCTTCGTCGCTGACGCTCCCGGTCGTGGAGCCGGTCGCCGAGCCGGTCGCCGAGCCGGTCGCCGAGCCGGTCGCGGAGCCGGCCGCGCAGCCGGGCTGATCCGCCGGCTACGGGGCTGATCCGCCGGCTACGGCTGATCGCCGCCCCCGCTGATCCGGCGGCTAGCGATCTTTCTCCTCGCCGATGGCCGCCCCTTCCTGCCATCTGTGGCGGAAGTCGGTGAGGTTTCCGATCAGGAGCGCGAGGGCCGCCGCGCCGAGGATCGCCGACACCGCGATCTGCCAGTAGTTGCTGAGCAGGAAAACGATCGCCACCACGACCGCGGCCACCCCGGCGAGCATCAGCACGCTCGCCAGGAAGGAGAGAAACGAGTGGCGCGCGAACGCCTCCACGCCGAGGAACATCACGGCCAGCACCCCGATCGTCGGTATCCAGGCGAGCGGGCTGGCGAGCAGCACGATGATCGGCGAGGCCAGCAGCAGCGGCGTGCTCACCGCGGCCCACAGCCGCAGGAAGCTGGCCCTGCGCCGCTGCTCCACCGAGCGCGGCCCGTGCGGCTTTGCGATGTGCGCCTGCGGCGGCTCGGGCGCCAATCCCCGGCTCAGCGTGTCGAGGTGGCTGGCGCGCTCCTCGGCCAGGCGCGTGCGCGCGACGATCCGCTCGTTGAGGCTCGCCTCGCGTTCCACCAGCTCCACGCGGCGCGCGCGTGCCAGGCGCCGCGCGTACTCGTGCGCGTCGAGCGAGCGCACCCCGGCGCGCAGCCCGCGCAGCGCCGTGCGATCCTCGGCGATCGCCGCGTCCAGCTCGGCCAGCTCGCGCTCGACCGCCTGCACGAGCTCGCCCAGCAGCGCGGCGAATTCGTCCT
>WQXW01000353.1 GCA_009781575.1 Solirubrobacterales bacterium | reverse complement strand
GGCGGCCGTCGTCGGTTCAACGAAAGTGGGACGATGAGGGTGCGCCGCGTTCGGACGCTACTCTGGGGGTCGATGGCCGAGGGCGAGTCCGAGCGCGGGGAGCTGCGGGTCGCCGGTACCGCGTCGAGCGCGCCGGAGGCCGAACTCATGTGCCAGCGATTGGCTGACGTGGGAATCCACGCGATCTGGCAACGTGCGATCGGCGGGCCGTCGTGGGGAGAATCCGGCGGCCAGTACGTTTACGTGAGGGCCGACCAGCTCGATCGCGCTCGCGAGATCCTCGAGGCAGGGGAGGGGATCAGCGAAGCGGACCTCATCGAGGCGGAGGAAGAGGACGCGGCCAGGCGGCGGTCGCCCAAGCCGCCAGAGTGATCACGGGCGTGGGCCCGAGCGCCTGAGCCGGGACCGGCTCGGCGGTCGGCTGTCCTCCAGGGGAAGCCGCACCCCGTCTTTGACGTGCCGCGCTGATCGCTTTGATTGCCGCAAAATGCGCCGGCGCCCGCTCTCTCGGTGCCGGTCGAGCTCCGGCCGTTCGGTGTTTTGTTTTAAGGATTGGTTCCGCGCGGAACCAATCCTCATTTTGAATCCACCAACGTAGCCTCGGACAGGTATGTTCGAGCGCCGGCCCCGGATTCCCTCGGGCGGACCCGGGGACTCTGCGCGCTGTATCAGCGGGCGGGGGTGCTTCTCTCACTTTGCGGGGCGCCGCCCGAGGTGCGGAGCCGGTACCGACCCACCCCGCGCGCACGGAAGCGCGCCACGCTGGGGCGGGCCGGCCCGCACCCGGGCGGTGGGCTATCGGGGGGGCTTCTCATGTGCGCCGGCGCACCGCCGAGATGTTCAGGCGCACATAGTCCAGGGGTGGGCGCACCCGCTCGACGACCGCCTGGGCGAAGGCGTCGCGGTGCGTGGCCCGCGCCCGCTCGATGTGGGCGGCCAGGATCGAGGTGCGCACGAACTCGCCAACGTCGTCGGGAGATGTCGGGCGCTCCTCCAGCCAGCATCGGATCGCGTGGAAGCCGGCCCTCCTGAGGCGCTGCTCGGTCTCCCCGGGCGTGGCGAACACCCACGGGGAGAAGCCCAGCAGCTCCGGAGCGTGCGCGCGCGCGGCCTGCGCGATCGCCTCGCGCACGCGCGCGATGTTGCCCACGCCGCCGCACTGCGCCTCCAGCACCCCCGACGGTCGCAGCGCGCGCGCCAGTATGGCCCAGAGGCGCTCGTGTTCGGGCACCCAGTGCAGAGTGGCGGTCGAGATCACCGCGTCGACCGCCTCGCGCAGATCCAGATCGAGCGCGCTCTGGCACCACACCTCGGCGCGCTCGCCGAGCCGCTGCCGCGCCAGCGCCACCATCTCCGGCGAGGAGTCGATCGCGAGCACCCGCCCGCGCGGCACCATCTCGACCAGGGCCTCCGTGACACGGCCGGTCCCGCAACCGACGTCGAGTACCGTCGCGTCCGGCGCGAGCCCTCCAAGCCGCGCCAGCACGTCGGCGGCCCACGACTGTTGTGGCGCGCTGGTGCGATCGTACGTGCGTGCGTCCCAGGGCGTGGCCACCGCTACCGGCCGGTGCGCTCGCGATGCTTGCACCCCGGCCAACAGCAGGGCCGGCGCTGGCCTTCCTCGAGCTCCTCCCGCGTGCGCCGGATGCGGCGCTCGCGGGTGCTCGCCTGCTTGGCGTCCTCGACCCAGCAGATGAACTCGTTGCGAGCCAGGGGCGTGATGTCCCGCCAGGCATCCAGTGCGGTGGCGTTGGCGATCAGCGCGCGGCGCATGTCCGCGGGCAATTCATGCACCACCCCACCCGGCACGGTCCGGCTGCTCATGGGCCCATGGTAGGGAGCCGCGCGTGAGCCAGGCGCGGCGGTATCGTGCCGCGGACCGCCGACCCGGGTCGCCCAGCCGGCCGGGCCGGCCGGCCACCTGGCACAGATGCTGCTGCACACCGACATTCCGACGCGGGCCCAGTTGAACCGGCTGCTGGCCGCCCGCAACGGGGCGAGCGTATCGATCTACGTGCCCACCGACCCCGTGTCGACCAACGTGGGCGAGCGGATCGAATTGGGCAACCTCGCCGCCGACGCGCTGGCACAGCTGGACGACGCGGATGTGGCCAAGCGGGCGCGCGTGGCGATCGAAGAGGAGATCGCCGACCTGATCGACGACGAGGGGTTCTGGCGCTACCAGGCGCGCAGCCTGGCGATCTTCGCCACGCCCGACGGCGTCACCACGTTCCGCTTGCCGAACCGCCTGCGCGGCGCGGTCGAGGTGTCCGACCGGTTTCACGTCAAGCCCCTGCTGCGCACCGTGACGTTCCCGCAGGTCGCGCTCGTGCTGGCGCTGGCGCAGGGCTCGGTGCGCGTGGTCGAGGTCTCACCCGACGTGGAGCCGGTGGAGGTGCGCGTGCCGGAGATGCCGAGCGACGCCGCCAGCGCGGCCGGTCGCTCCTCGCTGGCCGACCGCGCGCCGGTGCGGCGGATCCAGGGCTCCGAGGGGCGCAAGCTGCGCCTCACCCAATATGCGCGCAAGATCGATCAGGCGCTGCGGCCGTTTCTGAGTGGTGTGGACATGCCGCTGATCCTCGCGGCCGCCGAGCCGCTGGAGGGCATCTTCAGATCGGTCAACTCATCCCCGCAGCTCGCGCCGACCACGATTGCGGGCAATCCGGAGGCGACCCCCGACGCGGAGCTGGCGGCGCGCGCGCGCGAGATCCTCGACGAGCTGTACGCGCGGGAGCTGCGCGACACGCGCGCGCTGTTCGATGTGCGACTCTCGGAAGGGCGCGCGCTGCTGGACATCGGCGACGTCGCGCGCGCGGCCACCTACGGGGCGATCGACACGGTGCTGCTCGACATCGACGAG
>WQXW01000352.1 GCA_009781575.1 Solirubrobacterales bacterium | reverse complement strand
GATTGGGACTTCGGCCTGACCGATCGCCAGCGCCGTCCCAAGCCGGCGCTCGCGGCGGTCCGCGACGCATTCGCGCAGGGACCCGCGGTGGCCGACACCGACTGGCCCTCGGCCTCGGTGGTGGTGTGCACCTACAACGGCTCGCGCACGCTCGGCGACTGCCTCGATGGCCTGGCAGACCTCCACTACCCCTCCTACGAGGTGATCGTGGTCGACGACGGTTCGACCGACTCCAGTGGCGAGATCGCGCAGGCACGCGGAGTGCGCGTGGTGAGCACCGAGAACCAGGGCCTCAGCGCCGCGCGCAACACCGGCTTTCGCGCGGCCTGTGGCGAGATCGTGGCCTACATCGACGACGACGCGCGCCCCGATCCGGAGTGGCTGCGGTTCATCGCGCTCGAGCTGATCAACTCCGAGCACGCGGGTGTGGGCGGCCCCAACCTGGCGCCGCCCGACGACGGCGCGGTGGCCGACTGCGTGGCAAACGCGCCGGGGGGGCCCGTGCATGTGCTGCTGTCGGATCGTGTTGCCGAGCACATACCGGGGTGCAACATGGCCTTCCGGCGGGAGGCGCTCGAGGAGATCGACGGCTTTGACACCCGCTTTCGCACGGCCGGCGACGATGTCGACCTCTGCTGGCGCCTGCAACAGTGCGGCCACACGATCGGCTTTGCGCCGGCCGCGATCGTGTTCCACCACCGGCGCAACTCGGTGCGCGCCTACTGGCGCCAGCAGCGCGGATACGGCAGGGCCGAGGCGATGCTCGAGCGCAAGTGGCCGGAGCGGTACAACCGCCTCGGCCACCTGCGCTGGTCGGGGCGCATGTACGGCAAGGGCGCCCGCAGCGGGCTGCGCCTGCGGCGCGGCAGGGTGCACCACGGCACGTGGGGCACGGGCCTCTTCCAGTCGCTGTACGAGCCGCCGGAAGGCGGCATGCTCTCGCTGGCGCTGGTGCCGGAGCTCTACATCCTGCTCGCGGCGCTGCTCGCGATCGGCGCGCTGGGGGCGGTGTGGCGCGGGCTGCTGTTGGCGCTGCCGCTCGCCGCGCTCGTCGGCGCGATTCTGGTGGGAAGAGCGATCGGTGGGGCGGCGGCGGCCAGCTTCGCCAGCGACACCGCTCGGCGTCGTGACCGGTTGAGGCTCTACGCCACCACGAGCGCGCTGCATCTGATCCAGCCCGTCGCCAGGCTGCTGGGAAGGCTCGCCGAGGGGCTCACGCCCTGGCGCCACCGCGCGCCCCGCCACGCGAGCTTTCCGTATCCCGCCACCCACCGCCTCTGGGGCGAGGCGTGGGCGCCCGTCGAGCAGCGGCTGCGCGCGCTCGAGGCGACGCTGCGCGCGCGCGATATCACTGTGCGCCGTGGCGGCGAGTTCGACCGCTGGGACCTGGAAGTGCACGTGGGGCTGATGGGATGCTCGCGCGCGCGGATGGTGATGGAGGAACACGGCGCCGGCCGCCAGCTCGTGCGGCTGCGGCGCTGGCCGCGGTGCGGCGTGCACGGCGCGCTGGCGCTGGCGGCGTTGGCGGCGCTGGCGGCGGCCGCCGCGCTCGACGGCGCGCCGATCGTGGCGGCGCTGCTGGCGGCGGCCTGCGCGGCGCTCGGCCTGCGCGCGGCGTGGGAGGCCGCCGGCGCCAACGTCGGCTTGGATCGCGCCGTGCGCGAGTGGGCCACCGAGAGCGGGCTCTCCGAGCTGCGGTGAGCGTCGCGGCACCCGCATCCGCGGTCCGCACCGGAGGGGCGCGACCGCAGCGAGAGCCGCGCAGCGCGTGGGGCAGGTACCGCATGCTGCTGGCCTACGCGCGCCCCTATCGCCGCGGATGGGCGGCGATGGCGGCGCTCACGGTGGCCTCGACCCTGAGCGGGCTGCTCACGCCGCTGCCACTGATGGTCCTGATCGACAACGTGCTCGGCCACCACAAGCCCGGCCCGCTGCTGTCGCTGCTCCCCGGCGCGGGGTCGCCCGACACGCTGCTGCTGTGGGTCGCCGGCGCGGAGCTCGCGTTCTTCGCGCTGGCCAGTGCGCTCGACGTGCTGCTCACGATGCTGTGGATCAGGGTGGGCCAGGCGATGGTCAACGACCTCGCGCGCGACCTCTTCGCGCGCGTGCTGCGGCGCTCGGTCGTGGAGAACCAGCGCATGCCGATCGGCGAGACGATGGAGCGGGTGGGCGCGGACTCGTGGTGCGTGTACACCGTCGCCGACGAGCTGGTGTTCACCCCCGCGCACGTGTTGGTGACGACAGTGGCGATCGTGGTGGCGATGGCGAGCTTGGACGCCGGCCTCACGGTGCTGGTGCTCGCGATCGTTCCGCCAATGGCGCTGGCGTCGTTCCTGCTCGGCCGCCGCACACGCGAAGCCTCCCACGCGCAGCGCGATGTGGAAGGCCAGATCAGCGCGCACGTCCACCAGACGCTCACCGGCATCTCGGTGGTGCAGGCGTTCGGCAGGGAGGCCAGTCACGAGCGCCGCTTCGAGCAGCTGGCCCGCACGGCGATCAGGGCGCGCATGCGCGTCGCGCTGACGGGCTCGGCGGACGAACTGAGCTCAGGCCTGGTGGCCGCGATCGGCACCGGTGCGGTGCTTTTGCTCGCCGCCAACGCGGTGCTCGAAGGAAGGCTGACCACCGGCGCGGTGATCGTTTTTGCCGCATACATGACAACGCTGCAGGGTCAGCTCGGCGGCATCACCGGCATATACCCCAAACTGCAGGCGGTCCGCGCGAGCGTGGACCGCGCGGTGGATGTGCTCGATTCATCGCACGATGTCCGCTCCGACCCCCGCGCCCGCGCGCTCTCAGAGGTGCGCGGAGAGGTGAGCTGTGAGGGAGTGTCATTCGCCTATGAGCCCGCGCATCCGGTGCTCGAAGATGTGAGCTTTCACGTG
>WQXW01000351.1 GCA_009781575.1 Solirubrobacterales bacterium | reverse complement strand
TACACCAGGTTGGCCATGCGCTCCGCGATTTCCGAGTCGGGGTGTGGTGGGTTGAGCGACAGATAGCTCCTCCACGCCTGGGAGATCTGCGGGAGCAGCGCCTTGCCCTGCGAGGTGTATTTGCCGGTCAGGTCGGTGTATTCGGGGCTCCCCGCCTGGTGGAGTTGCGCGTTGATCAGCGCCGCCCACGCCGCCGGATCCTGGGGGGTGCGCTGGGTTCGTTTCTGCGCGGAGCTCACCTGGCTGCCGAAGGACGCGCCGCGGCCCCCTTCTTTGTTGGTCAGCGCGTTGAGGATGCCGCTGCTGCCGAAACCGCCGCCGATCCCGAAGCCCACCAGCCCCAGGCCGATGAGCACGGCCAAGCCGAGGTAGACGACCTGCACCGTCCGGCGCCGGCCACGCGCTCTCAGATCAAAAAGCATGTCCGCAGATTCTATGAAGACACGCGCTCAACCGGAGAGGTTGGGGTCGATGTGGTCCACGATCTCGCGCACCGGTCGCTCCTGTGAGTCCGCCGGCGCCGGCGCCCCGCCGCTCGGCGCCCCACCGGGCGGCGCGCCGCCGGGCGGCGTCCCACCGGGCGGCGTCCCACCGGGCGGCATATCTCCGGGCGGCGTATCTCCGGGCGGCGTTCTACGGGGCGGCGTTCCACCGGGCGGTGTCCCACCGGGCCCCGGAGCGCCGGCGGGTGGGGCCGCGGTGCCCGGCGAGGCCAGGGCGGCTTCGCTGCGGAACCGGCGGCGCTCGAGCAGCGCGGCCAGCAGGATGCTGGCCTCATACAGCAGGTACAGCGGCAGCACCTCCAGCATCATGGTCACGAGATCGCCGGGCAGCAGCGCGGCGACCACCGCGCAGAGCACCACCGCGAGCCGGCGCCCCTTGCGGAGCTGGCGCGGAGTGAGCACCCCGGCGCGGGTCAGCGCCAGGATGCCGACCGGCACCTGGAAGATCAGGCCCATCGCCAGGAGCAGCGTGGCGGCGAAGCGGTAGTACTGGCTGCCCAGCACCAGCACGTTGAACTGGTCGGAGTTGAAGTTCTGCAGGAAGTGCACCGCGGCGGGCAGCACCACGAAGTAGCCGAACACCACGCCGGTGGCGAACAGCAGGGGCACCGCGCTCATGAGCGGCAGCGCGGCGCGGCGCTCGCCCGGCGTGAACGCCGGCAGCACGAAGCCGTAGAGCTCGAAGAGGATCACCGGCAGCGACAGCAGCAGCGCGAAGTAGAGGCTCACGGTCAGGGTCGCGGTCAGCGGTTCGCCGATCCCGGTGGTCACCGGCTTGTTGCCGGTGGGCACCCTGGGCACGCGCGCCACCGAGGCCCGCAGGCGCGGGATCTGCGCGGCCAGCTGCGCGCGCACCTGCGGTGGCAGCCCCGCATCCGCACCGGCCAGCGTGCGCACCAACGACTCGGTTTCGGCCGCCACCGCGCGCACCGCCTGCTGGGCCAGCGCGGTCTGGCCGAGCGGGCCTTCGCCCCGCGCCACCTGCGCGCGGGTCTGGCGTTCGAGCGGTTCGTTGATCACCCGCAGCAGCGCGTGGTTCTGCCAGAAGCAGATCCCAAAGGCGAGCGCGAACGCCAGCGCGCTCACGATCAGGCGCGTGCGCAGCTCATCGAGGTGGTCCACGAGGGAGAGCCGATCCTCGTGGCCGATCGGGCGGATCGCCGTGGCCATCAGACCATTAGAGCATTCCCGAGCCCGCGCCGAGCGGGTGTGTGGGTGTTCGCGTTTGTGCTTGCCACCGCCAGGAGGCGAGCGCCGGATTGCCGCAAAATGCGCCGGCGCGGCGGCGCCCGCTCCGGCGGTGCCGGCCGAGCAGCGAGCGTTGTGTTTTTTGTTTTGGGGATTGGTTCCGCGCGGAACGAATCCTCAAAACAAATCCCCCAACGGCGCCTCGGACATGTGTATTCGAGGCTCGGCTTGGATTCCCGCAAAGTGCGCATTTTCACGCGACCCCCTGAACGGAGGCCGGACCGGCGACGGCGGCGCGGGCCCGACGCGCTACCGGTAGCGCGCGACCACTGCGTCGGCCACGAGGTCCAGCAGCGCGGAGCGCCCGCCGGGCAGGTGCGCGGGCAGCTCGGCCTTGGCCTCGGCCACCACGTCCAGCGCGCGCTCGCGGGCCTCCTCGAGCGCGCCGGTGGCGGCGATGCGATCGCACAGCTCCTCGGCCTGCGCGGCGCCGGCGAGGCGGGAGAGCTCGAACGCGGCCAGCTCGGGGTCGCGCTCGCGCGCGAGGATGAACGGCAGCGTGACCGTGCCGTCGAGCAGGTCGGTGCCGCGCGCCTTGCCGGTGCGCTCCACCGGGCCGCAGATGTCGAGCACGTCGTCCAGCAGCTGGAACGCCAGCCCGATCCGCCGCGCGAACAGTCCGAGCGCGTCGGCCAGCGCGGCGGATCCCTCCGCGGCGACCAGCGCGCCGAGCCGGCAGGCGGCCTCGAACAGCGCCGCGGTCTTCAGCTCGCAGCGGCGCAGGTAGCGCTGCACCGGCACGTCGTTGGCGTAGGCGTCTTCGCGCTGCATCATCTCGCCGGCGGCCAGCGCGGAGCTGGCGTCGGAGAGCGCCTGCAACTGCGCGGCGTGCTCGTTGCGCGCCAGCTCGGCGAACGCCCTCGAGAAGAGCAGATCGCCGGTGGCGATCGCGGTGTGGCGCCCCGCGGTGGCCGCCACCGTGGGGTGGCCGCGGCGCAGCTTGGCCGCGTCGATCACATCGTCGTGCACGAGCGTGGCCGAGTGGACCAGCTCGACCGCCACCGCCGCGCGCACGAGCCGCTCTTCGCCGTCGTCGGTATCGGGCGGGCCGCCGCACGACTCGGCGGCCAGCACAACCAGCAGCGGGCGCAACCGCTTGCCGCCGGCCACGATCGTGGCGGTCGCGTGTGCGGCCAG
>WQXW01000350.1 GCA_009781575.1 Solirubrobacterales bacterium | reverse complement strand
GGAGAACTCCTCGTCCAAGCGGTTCTTCGACCGCTCGAGGGCCAGTGGCTCGATCACTCATCCCACACTACCTCCACCCGGCGCCCCGTCCCTCCCAGCTATCGTGCACGAGCTCACTGTAGGGGCCGCGGCGGCGGCTCGGCGCCGAATCAGGGCTTCAGGGCGCAGGGCCTCAGGCGACCCCGGCCCTCTCGGAGTCGGGCGCGCGCGGAGGACCGGCCGCGGCGGGCGCGGCCGCGGGGTCGGCACCGGCCGGGCGCCCCTCCCTGGCGGCGGGCGCGCCGCCGAGCCACTGCCACTGCAGCTCCACGCACGCCCACACGCGCTCGGTGGCCATCGCGGCGGTCCTGGGCGCGGGAGCGCGATCGGTGGGGAAGCGCAGCGGCCGCCCGCAGCGCAGCGTGACCCGGCGGGGACGGATGCGCCCGTGCCGGCGCACCTGGTCGGTGCCGATCACCGCGATCGGCGCGACGGGCGCGCCGGTTTCCAACGCCAGCCGGCCCACCCCGCGGTGGGGCTCGCGCAGCGGCCCGCGCCGCACGCGCGTGCCCTCGGGGAAGATCAGCACGCAGCCGCCGCGGCGCAGGATCGCGCGCGCGGTGGCCATCGCCTCCTCATCGGAGGCGCCGCGGTCGATCGGGAACGCGCCCAGCCGCGAGAGGAGCCACGCCTGCCAGCGGCGCGCGAACAGCTCGCGCTTGGCGACGAAATGGACCGGCCGGTGCACGAGCGCGCCGATCACGAAGGGATCGAGGAAGCTGCGGTGGTTGGCGGCCAGCAGCAGCGGCCCGCGGCGGGGCAGGTGCTCGAAGCCGGTGCCGTGCAGGCGGAAGTAGGCGCGGAAGAACGGGGTGAGGATGACCTTGGCCACCCCGCGCAGCAGGGGGTTGGGGCGCTTGGCGCGGGCACGGGCGCGATGGCTGTGCAGCCGCGCGGCGTGCGCGCTGGAACCGGCGCTGTGCGTGTGGGTGCCCATGTGAGCTGATACCCGTGCGCGGGGGGGCCGTTACAGGCGCGCGGGCCGCTGGCGCGGTCAGGCGCGGCGGGCGGGCGGAAGCGCGGGCGGTGTGGGCGGCGCGTGGGTCTTGCATTTGCTTGCCGCCGGCCGCCGGCAGGAACAATCGCTCCGGATTCCCGCAAAATGCGTGGGCGCCCGCTCCAGCGGTGTCGGTCGAGCAGCGGCCGTTGCGTTTTTTGTTTTGCGGATTGGTTCCGCGCGGAACGAATCCTCAAAACAAATCCCACAACGGAGCCTCAGACACGTGTGTTCGAGGCTGCGCCAGTGATCCTTGATCATATTGGTCAATGTGGCAAGCCAAACGAAGACCCCACCGTCCTCCTCCCGGCGGGCCGCCCGGGCTCGTCGGTTCACGGCCACCCATTAGCCTGACGTGGATGCTCGTCCTGTGGCCTCGTTTGCGGCACGTGCGGCGCAACCGGCAACCCGGCTCCGGCGCCCACGAGGCGGCCATCGCGGGTGCTGCATAGCTTGCTGACCGTGGCGGCGGTGGCGCCGCACCTGCCGGGCGTCCTGCACGACCTCGAACCGGCGCTCAACAAATACGGCTACCTGGCGATCGCGGGGCTGGTGCTGCTGGAGGACTTCGGCGTGCCGGTGCCGGGCGAGACGGTGATGATCCTGGGCGCGGTGTACGCGGGCGCGGGGCGCCTGAACATCGTGCTGGTGGCGCTGATCGCCTTCCTTGCGGCGATCGCGGGGGACAACATCGGCTTTGCGATCGGGCACTTCGGCGGGCGCCCGCTGGTGGAGCGCTGGGGCCGGTACATCCTGCTGACGCCGGAGCGCGTGGAGAAGGCGACCGGCTTCTTCGAGCGCCACGGCGGCAAGGTCGTGGTGATCGCGCGTTTCGTCGAGGGGCTGAGGCAGGCCAACGGGATCATCGCCGGCATGGCGGGCATGCACTGGGCGCGCTTTGTCGCCTTCAACGCACTCGGCGCGGCGCTGTGGGTGGCGGTATGGGTGAGTGTGGGATACGCGTCGGGCAGCCACATCGACACGATCTACAACACCGCCACTCGCTATGACACCTACCTCGCGGCGCTGGTGGGCGTGCTGGTGATCGCTTACGTGGCGAGGCTGGTGTACCGGCATCGCCGCGGCAGACGGGCCGTGGAGACGACCAGCGGTCGAGGCGACGTCGAGTGAGGTGCCCGCACCGCGCTCGATCAGCAAACGTACCGGCGCCCGATCGTTGTTATGTGAACGCCTGGTTATATTTCACTCCGTGGACCCCAAGCTGCATTGCGGAGCTCAACAACGTATCCTGAGCGGCCAATCTGACCAAAGAGGAGGTTGGGACATGAAGAAGGTTGCCGCGTTTGTTGCCGCTGTGGCGCTGCCGCTGGGGCTGCCGCTCGCCGCACAGGGAGATGACCAGGGGGAGCACCATCACCACAAACACGAGTGCGAGACGTTGTTCAACACGCCGCACAAAGGGTGGATCACGATCGTCTGTGATGACGAAGTGGTTGAAGTGATCAACCCGGGCGGCCATCGGCACGGTTTCCAGCCGCCGGAATTCTAGCCGCGGGAAGATCCGTGAGGGAAAGAGTGAGCCGCTGAAAGCGCGGCCCAGAACACGCCTGCCACGACCCCCTGGCAAACGGGGGGTCGTGCCCAGGCCAACTGCCACGCGAACGCCATCTACGCCGGGCGCATGAATCGCCCAGCCGACGAGCCGCAGCGGCTGAGGCTTGCTCGTCGAGGGAGCTCGGGCGGCGAATGGGCGGCGGCGCACCTAAACTGGAGTCTGCGGAGGTTCAGGCCAGTGCGTGAACGCGCTGATTTGCAGGGATCTTGCCGGAGTAGCTCAGTTGGTAGAGCGCCTGTCTTGTAAACAGGAGGCCAGGGGTTCGAGTCCCCTCTCCGGCTTG
>WQXW01000349.1 GCA_009781575.1 Solirubrobacterales bacterium | reverse complement strand
GTCCTGGTGACCGGTTCGGGCTCGCCGTAGTTGCCGCCGCCTTCCAGCATGACCTTCAGGCCAATCGTGTAGGTGCCGGGCTGTAGATACTGCAGATCCACGCTGCTTTGGCCGCCGGTCGCCACGGTCGCGTATTTGCCGGAGCCGTCGAGATCCCACTGATATTCCTTGACCTGTTCGCCGTTCAGCCCCGCCGTGGCGGCTTCGAAGGACACCGTCGCGCCCTTCTTGACCGTGACCGTGGGTTCCTGCGCTTCGCTCTTGCCGTCGATGCCGAAGCCCGCGACCGGAATCGGGCAGCCGGAGCCACCGGGACCGAACTCGATCAGGCGAAAGCCGAACTGGCTGGGTTCGAATGCTCCTGTGGTGGGATTGCTGAAGGGCCTGCCCTCGTCCAGCGCGTAGACGATGCCACTGCTGCCCGCCGCGACCGTGTTGGCTTCGGTGCTGATGTGACACTTTGGGCTCGCGCCGCCCGGGCCGTTGCCGAACACGACCACCTGCCGGCCTGTCGAGGTGGACATTCCGCGCAGCTCGAAGCTGCCGCCTTCCGGGTCTGTAAAAGCGTCTTCTTCGCTGACCTCGGTCGCGTAGACGATCCCGCCCTCGGGCGCCACCGCAACCTGCTCGCCGGCGGTTCTGCCTCGGCGTGCAGGGATCCCGCCAGTCAGCGGCCACGGTCCCGTGTTGTTCAGATTGTCGCTGGCGAGCGCGCGGATGGCGGGGTTCGCGAGGCTGTGGCCTTCGCCTTCGATGCCCAGCTGCGTGACGCCGCGGTCACCTTCTGACAATGGCACCGCCGCCACGTACACGTCGCCTTCGGGGCCGACGGTCAGTCCGCTCAGGCCCGCTCCGCTGGGGGGGCCCAGCCTGCCTTCGGTGTCATCGAAAGTTTCGCCCGAGGCGCCGCTCTGGTGTGATTCTGCGATGGTGACCTGCTGGATCACGTCCTCGCCGTGTGTGGTCTCCCCGAACACGAGCATGCCGTCGTCGACGGGGTCGACCGCGATCCCGCCGGGCCGTTCCACAGCCCCCGCGCCGGAGGGCGGGAATTCGTAGAACACGCCAGCCGTTTTGTTGAATTCGACTGTCGCCGGTGGCAGCTCCCCGCCCGCGGTCTGTTCGGTCGAGTATGCGAGGATCCGCTCGGCGGTGGGCCGCTGGCCGTTTTCTTCGCAGAACCCGAATTTTCCGGCGCAGCTGGAGACCAGCACGTAGAGCCGTTTGAGCTTGGAATCGATCGCGATCCCGTTGACCACCTGGAGCCTGCCCGACGCAGCGGGCGTCGCCACTTCCACGCTCGCCACCGGCGCGCCGAGGCTTGCGCTGAACTTCTGAATTCGAAACACGGCGTTCGGGCCGGATTCTTCTGCCCCGGGCTCATCGAGTACATACACGCTGTTGTCGGCCGGGTCCGCGGCCAGATCGGTCGGATAGGAGAACTGACCCGGGGCGCTGCCAAAGCCCCCGACCTGCGCGATTTCGCCCAGCTTGGCGGCCGAGGCCGACACCGCCCACCACGACCACCCCACAACGACCACCCACAACACCAGCACCCGGGAGAACCCAATCCGCATCTGCATCGCTCCAGCATTCGACGCCTCGCTGAACAGTCGAGGCTGATTGACAAGGTCTGTATTAGAGCTCGCTGCTCGTTTTCGCCCACGCCGTTTGCGAACACCTGGCGGGTACTGTCACCCGTTTGGAGATCGCGCCGAGCCTTCAGTGGGCACGAGGGTCATCGGGTTTCATGCCCGACGCCGCTCAGTAACAATCACACTATCGTCGTCACGCAGCGCAGTTGTTAATCAGCAGTTATATTTACACTTTCAAACAAGAGGTAATCGCGTTACAGTAAGCTGCCGCAGACCGGCTCCTCGGAAATGAGTAAGCGCTCCGCTCACATCGGGTAGCGCAGGAGGATCGGCAACGCGGGGACTCGATGAAAATCACCTCATCAGAACGGCAACCCGCGCCTGCAGGCGCTGTCCCCTGGCGGGCGTAAAGGAGAGCCTGATCGGCACCTTCAGCCGGCGGCCGTGGTGGCCGGCCACGAAGCGCTGCTCGGCGCGCGAGAGGCGCAGCGTCAGCGTGACGGTGCCCGCTTTGCCGATCACCCTGCTGGAGCGCAGCACGCCGCCGCCGTCTGCGATCAGCCGCCCCGCCGCGGGCACGCTCACGACCACGGTGGCGTGCCTACCCCTGACGCTGTGGCGCAGCACGCGGATCGCGGGCTTGCAGCCTTGCACCGAGATCGCAGTGTTCTTCTTGGACACAACGCCGTTCTGGGCCGTGAAGGTGGTCGGCATCACGAGTTTCTGCACGCAGAAGTCGCCGTTGCCGGCCAGCGCCGAGTATGGCCCCTCGGGCAGCGTCAGTTCAAAGGAGCCCACCGGGACGTCGGGCACGGCGGGGAATGTCGTCGAGGTGATGCCCGCCTTGTCGATGAACGTTTCGCCGCCGAGGTCGACGGTCACGCCGTAGCCCTGGAGCACCATGATCAGTTCGGGGAACTTCTCTCCGCCGTGGGAGACGAAATAGGCAGGCCCTTCCAGCGGCACGGGCAGGATCGGGGTGATCGCCTTCGCCATTCCGACTCTGGATTGGGAGGGGCAGTCGGCGGGGTTCTGGTTGAAGACCGAATCCACGCACGCGTGGTTCAGCGTGGTCAGACGCGAGGGCAGCGCCTTTGGCAGTTCGACGTGCACGCTCTTGATGTTCGCCTGGGAGCCGACCGGCGCCTTGGGGTAGGTGAGCTTTACGTGCAGGCTGGCGCCGTCGGCGCGCGAGGTGTGCGCGGCGGTGGAGACCGCAAAGCCCGGCGCGAAGCCAAGCGTGGCGCAGTTTGAGACCTGGAAGGGCTCATCGAGGGTCTGGGTTGCGCCCTGCGCGCTGG
>WQXW01000348.1 GCA_009781575.1 Solirubrobacterales bacterium | reverse complement strand
TCCGCGGAGACCACGCCGTCCTGCACCGTGCGGTACGGCGTGGTGACAAAGCCGTGCTCGGACACCTCGGCGTAGGAGGACAGCGAGCCGATCAGCCCGATGTTGGGACCCTCGGGCGTCTCGATCGGGCACATGCGCCCGTAGTGGGTGGGGTGCACGTCGCGCACCTCGATGGGCGCGCGCTCGCGCGTGAGCCCGCCGGCGCCCAGCGCGGAGAGACGGCGCCGGTGGGTGAGCCCCGACAGCGAGTTGGTCTGGTCCATGAACTGCGAGAGCTGGCTGGAGCCGAAGAACTCCTTCAGCGCCGCCACCACCGGGCGGATGTTGATGATCGTCTGCGGCGTGATCGTGTCGGCGTCCTCGGTGGTGAGGCGCTCGCGCACCACACGCTCCATGCGGTAGAGCCCGATCCGGAACGCCTCCTGGATCAGCTCGCCCACGGTGCGCAGGCGGCGGTTGCCGAAGTGCTCGTACTCGTCCAGGTGCTCGGCCACCGGCTCGCGCGGCAGGCTGGCGGCCTCGGCGGCGAAATCCTTGATCTCCACCTCCGGCTCCTCCGGCATGCCCAGGCGCGTGGGCAGCGACACGAGCTCCTTCACCAGCGCGAGGATGTCTTCGTGCGTGAGCGTGCGCGTGTCGAGGTCGACCTCCACGTGCAACCGCGAGTTGAGCTTGTAGCGGCCCACGCGCGTGAGGTCGTAGCGCTTGGGGTCGAAGAACAGCTGCTTGAGCAGCGCGCGCGCGTTCTCCACCGACGGCGGCTCGCCGGGGCGCTGCTTCTTGAACAGCTCGATCAACGCGCCCTCCTCGGTGCGCGTGACCTCGGTGTCGGCGTCCAGCGTGTTGCGGATGTACAGCGAGTTGTCGAACTTCGCGAGGATCTCCTCGTCGGTGGCGTAGCCCATCGCGCGCAACAGCACCGTGACCGGCAGCTTGCGCTTGCGGTCGATGCGCACGTACACCCGCCCCTTCTTGTCGATCTCCAGCTCCAGCCACGAGCCGCGCGCGGGCATGAGGTTGGCGATGAACACCTGCTTCTCGCGGTCCTTGGGCTCCATGATGTAGGCGCCCGGCGAGCGCACCAGCTGGGTGACCACCACGCGCTCGGTGCCGTTGATCACGAAGGTCCCCCGCTCGGTCATCCAGGGGAAGTCGCCCATGAACACCGACTGCTCGCGGATCTCGCCGGTCTCGCGGTTGACGAACGCCACCGTCACGGTCAGCGGCCGCGCGTAGGTGAGGTCCTTCTCGCGGCACTGCTCGAGCGAGGCGACCGGCTCGTCGAACACGAGCGCGCCGAACTGCACGGCCAGATTGCCCGTGTAGTCCTCGATCGGCGAGATGTCGTCGATCGTCTCGCGCAGGCCGCCGCCCTTGGGTTCGGTGAGCCATTCGAACGAGCGGCGCTGGATATCTATGAGGTTGGGCACGTCGAGCGGCTTGGACAGACGCGCGAACGAACGGCGCGTCCGGGGAGCTTCAGCAGCCAAGGAGCGACTCCTTCAGGGGTCGGGGTACAGGCAGAGGGAGACCGCGCAAGCGCGTAACGAGTTACGATAGCACACGCTATCGTCGCCCCCAAGTGGGCGGCCGGCGCTCACGGACCCCGCCCCCATCGACCGCGTATGTGGCGCGGCGGTGCTGTGGGGCGGCTGCGGCTATCGGCCAGCAGTGGGGACTGTAGCGGAAAATGGGATGTGGATGTGGGGGGCGGCTCTCGCGGACGGTCATACCGCACACCCCCCCTACTCAGCTCGAGCTCCGGCGTTTCGTCCTTTGTTTTTTGGATTCGTTCCGCGCGGAACGAATCCTCTTTTTGAATCCCCCAACGGCTCCTGTGACAGGTGTGTTCGAGGTGGCGCGCCGGCGCCGGCGCCGGCGCTGGGCCGGACGGGAGCGCGGCCGCCCTGCACGTGGCCGCTGTCGGTCAGGGGGCGGGGCCCGCGGCGTGGCCCGCGCCGCTACCGGTGCGGCGAGGCGGCGGGCCTGGGCGTCACGATCGGAGTCGAGGGGCCCCGCGGGGGCGTGACGGCTACGGGGTGAGGGGGAAGCCGACCAGCGTGTTGACCTTCCAGGAGCCGGCTTCGTTGGCCATCAGCAGGGCCGAGCTCTTGGAGGCGCGGGTGGAGATGAGCGCGAAGGCTTTGGTGCCCTGGACACGCACGGTGTGGACGTGCACGTCGGCCAGCGAGGCGGCGGCGGGGTTGCGGGTGCTGAAGAACGCCCCGATCACGCCGGCGCAGCCGCGCGAGCGCAGCGCGGGAGCGCGGCTCAGCAGCGTGTCGAGCTGGCGCTTGATGCCCCGGCCCAGGAACTCGCATGCCCCGGCGCCGTCGTGGGCGGCGAGCTTGGCGTAGTAGCTCTTCACGGTCGCTTCGACCCGGCTCACCACCGCGGCGTTGGCGGCGTGGCCGTAGTTGGTGATGCTGTTGTCGCCGCCGGCGGCTGCGCCCGAGGGCGAGCCGGCGGAGCCGCCCGTGGAGCCCCCTGCCGAGCCGCCCGCGGGGGTGCTCGGGGAGCTGTCGGCGGGCGCGGAGGGGGAGCCCGGGGGCGGCTGGCCGGCGCTGGCGGTCGCGGTGGTGGTGGTTGTGGTGGTGGGATGCGAGGCGACCCCGGCGCCGGCGCCGGCGCCGGCGCCGCTCGGTTTGGACCCGCCACAGGCGGCGAGGCCGCCGGCGAGGACGGCGGCGGCGAGCGGCGCCAGGATCCTGCGCATCGCTACTTCACCTCGACGGTGGCGCCCGCCTCCTCGAGTTCGCCCTTGAGCTTGTCGGCGTCGTCGCGCTCGATGCCCTCCTTGACGGGCTTGGGCGCTTCGTCGACCAGCGCCTTGGCCTCCTTGAGGCCGAGGCCGGTGGCGGCGCGCACGACCTTGATCACCTGGATCTTCTTGTCGCCGGCGCCGGTGAGAACC
>WQXW01000347.1 GCA_009781575.1 Solirubrobacterales bacterium | reverse complement strand
TCGCTTCAGCGCCTGCGCACCGACTTCGTGGACCTCTACCAGTGTCACCGCCACGACGAGCGGACACCGCTGCCGGAGACGATGGGCGCGCTCGCCGAAGTGGTGGCGGCCGGCAAGGCGCGACACATCGGCTTCAGCGAGTGGCCGGTGGAGGCCGTGCGTGAGTCGCTGCGTGTCCCCGGCGCCACGCGGTGGGTGTCCAGCCAGCCGCAGTACTCGATGCTGTGGCGCACGCCCGAGCAGGAGCTGCTGGCGCTGTGCGAAGCGGAGGGCATATCGCAGATCGTGTGGTCGCCGCTCGGCCAGGGCGTGCTGACCGGCAAGTACGCGCCCGGCGCGCCGCCGCCGGCCGACTCGCGCGCGTCGAGTGAGGCCATGAACGGCTTCATCGGGCGCCTGATGGAGCCGCCGGTGCTGGAGGCGGTGCAGCGCCTGGAGCCGATCGCCGAGCGAGCGGGCCTCTCGATGGCCCAGATGGCGCTCGCCTGGGTGTTGCGCCAGCGCAACGTGGCCTCCGCGATCATCGGCGCGACCCGGCCGGAGCAGGTCCACCAGAACGCGGCGGCCTCGGGGGTGACGCTGGAGGAGGACACGCTGGCGGCGATCGACGAGGCGCTCGAGCCGGTGGCGGTGCGCTGATCGATGGAGCAGCGCTCTTGGCGCCCGCTCCGGCGGCGCCGGTCGAGCTCGAGCTCCGTCCGTTGCGTTTTTTGTTTTGAGGATTGGTTCCGCGCGGAACCAATCCTCTTTTTGAATCCCCCAACGGCCCCTCAGACAGGTGTGTTCGAGGAGCCGCGCCGCCCGCCGGCCCGCCGCGCCGCCCGCCGGCCCGCGTGACTACGCCGGCAGCGCCGCGACGAACCTGCTCAACCGGTCGGGGTCGCGCAGGGGCGCGCCGTGGCCGAAGCACACCAGCTCGGGGCGCAGCGCCGCCAGGCGCCGCGCGGAGGCGCGGTTGCGCGCGGGGTCGGGCGTGAAGATCGCGGGGGGCTCGTGCAGGCCGGGCAGGCCGGTGAACACGTGCATGTTGTTGAGCACGTCGCCGAGGATCAGCACGCGGTCGGACTCGCGCCAGAAGGCCACGTGACCGGGGGAGTGCCCCGGGGTGTCGAGCACCTCAAAGCCGGCCACCTCATCGCCCTCCGACAGCGCCCGGTCCACCGGGTGGGCGGGGCCGGTCCACCACCGCCGCTGCGCCGCGTTCAGCCACCCAGGCGCCTTGGGGTTTTCGACCATGCCGCTCTCCATCACCGCCACGTCGTCGCGCCCACACCACAGCGGGATGCCCAGCCGCTCACAGATCGCGTGCGAGGAGCCCTGGTGGTCGGGGTGCGCGTGGGTGAGCGCGTGCGCGCGCACCGTGCGGCCGCGCAGCTGGCGCGTGATGCGCCGCTCCGCCTGGCGCGTGGCCGCGTCGATCAGCACATCGTCCACCAGATACACGTTGATCCCGTTCGGCGGCAGGCCGCTCAGCATGTGAACCCCGCTGGCGAGTTCTCTCATCGTCAGTCCCTGGACTGCTCCCAGGTGAATCCGCGCACCGCGAAGAACACGCCGAACGCGGCCCAGAGCGCGATCACCGCGAGCGCGCTGACGTTGTGGGCGATCCCCGCGCCACTCACCATCGCGCCGATCAGGCCGTCGATGAGGTGCTTGAGTGGCAGCGCTTCGGCGATGTCGCGCAGGAACGTGGGCACGTGCCGCACGTCGAAGAACACCCCGGAGATGAAGATCATGGGCAGGAACACCGCGTTGACGTAGGCGGCGGTGGACTCGAAGTTGGGGATCACGTGCGCGAACGCGACGCCGAGCGAGGCGAAGCAGATCACGCCGAGGATCACGAACACCACGAGCGCGCCCACGTCGGGGGGCCAGGGCAGGCCGAAGAGGAAGTGACCCGCGAGTGTGATGATCGCGATCTGGAGCGCCGCGTTGGTGACCGCGTTGGCGGCGACCCCGCCGAAGTAGGCGAGCGAGGGCAGCGGAGTGCCGTGGATGCGCTTGAGCACGCCGCGCTCGCGCAGGAACACGATGTTGTAGGAGAGCGCGCTGAAGGTGGTGGCCATCACGGCCATGCCCGCGATGCCGGGGACCACGCGGTTGAGGTCCGACTGGTGAGAGTGGAAGATCGCGCCGAAGAACGCCAGGAAGAGCAGGGGCAGCAGGAAGTTGAAGAACGCGGCGGAGGGGTTGCGCCAGAACATGCGCCGCTCGAGGCGGAACTGGCGCCAGCTGAGGCGCAGCACATCAGACATCGGCGGTCAGCTCCAGGTAGACGTCCTCGAGCGACGGGCGCCCCACGGTGAGCTCCTCCAGCCGCTCGCCCCGCGCGAGCGCCTGGCTTGTCAGCTCCTGCAGGGTGCGCGTGGGGTCGTCGGTCTGCAGCTCGACCAGCTCGCCGGCGCGGTCGCGGTAGGCGATGCGGTAGTGCGCGGCCCCCACGCCCAGCTCGCGGGGAGGCCCGATCGCCAGCACGCGCCCTTCCTTGATGATCGCCACGCGGTCGGCCAGCGCCTGGGCCTCGTCGAGGTAGTGGGTGGTGAGCAGGATCGTCTTGCCGAGCGCGCGCAGCGAGCGCACCGTCTCCCACGCGGCGCGCCGCGCCTCGGGGTCGAAGCCGGTGGTGGGCTCGTCGAGGAAGATCAGCTCCGGGTCGCCGACCAGCGCCAGCGCAAAGTCCAGGCGCCGCAGCTGCCCGCCGGAGAGCTTGCGCGCGCGCACCGCCGCCTTCTCCTGCAGTCCCACCAGCGCGATCACCTCCTCGACATCGCGCGGGTGTGGGTAGAAGGAGGCCCAGTGGCGCAGCGCCTCGCGGGGCGTGACGTGGCTGTAGATCCCGCTCGACTGCAACACGATCCCGATGCGCCGGCGCAGCGCGAGCTCGCGCAGGGAGGGATCGTGGCCCAGCACGGTC